>JAUWND010000109.1 GCA_030612835.1 Candidatus Methanophagales archaeon
AATTCGTGGACACCATTGTCAGCAGAAACCATCTCATCGTTTATATCATCATGGCACTTCTGACAGGGAACATCACTACCCGCAGTCTCACTCAGGTCATACCATGTGTGCTGCCCGCTGAAGAGCGACACGCTGCTCGGAAGAGCGAATAACCCCACTGCTACAATCGCTATAGCCACAAGAACCAACTTACTAGTGTTCATTTTTTCTTCTTTTCACCCCCTTTTTGTTTCATCTTTTTATAGTAACCATCTGCAGCTACTTTTTTCTCTTAAACTTAGAGTAACCATTATTGGTTAATTGGTTACTACATAACCACTTTTCGATTTTTCCCGATTTGTTACCCCTATGGGTAACTCCAGGGAACAACATTTTGATAGGTTATTTTATTTAGCCATACCGCTATATAAATAAACCATATGCTTTTCGGATCAATAATAATACAACATTATACAAAAGCATAAAAGTACACAGAGAGGGTTTCCCTATGCCTGAATAAAAGAATCAGGAACAGATCTCCTGGAACATGACCTTCGCATCTAATCTGCGCTGTCCACACTGCTATAGAGATGCAGGAGGAAGGGCGGGAAAAGAGGAGTTGCGCACGGAAGAAGGGAGGATGTTGATAGATCAGATTAGTATGGGTGCATAACACTGGTCCGTTTAAATTGTTCGTTACTGAACATGACCAGATAGTCAGAGATGCCAACGGCTTCCGACATCATTCTAGCGGTTTCTTCCACGGATTCTCGATTGTAACTGTGAATGACCGTGAACAAATTGCATTCCCACTTACCGGGCACGGTCACTCGTTCGTAGCAGTGAGTTATCTCCCTATATGCAGACAGCATATTCCCAACGCGTTTCACCTGTTCTTGCGGCACCTTCCACGCCACTACCGCATTAGCCACGATGCCTATCTTTCGTTGATTGACCGAAATACCGAGTCGTTTGATAACACCCACACTTATCAGCTCATTTAACCGCGCGATCACTTCGTCCTGACTTATCCCCGTCTCCTTTGCTATTTCCGCGAATGGCTCATTCACTAAAGGTATTTTTTCCTGCGTGGTGCGTATAATAGCCTTATTTATTGCATCCGCATTGTTCATGTTAGAGTTTCCGTTAGTGTTGCCGTTAGAGTTCCCGTTCATCGCTTTTAAACCGCCATTGGTAAATTTAAAGCGGACGTCAATCTTAAACACAGAGGTAGTAGGTAGGTCTAAGATGTCGTGCTCCGGGATTCCCGTTCTTCTTATTATCTCGTCCACTGTGCTTCCTAAATCTTTACTACCGCAGGTTGTCACGGTAAACCAGAGATTGTAGTCATGCTCACGGCGATAGTTGTGAGTTACGCTCATGTATTCATTAACGACATTAACAACCCCTTCCATCTTCGCCTCGGGCACTTTCATCGCCATCAGAGTAGAAGAACAGGTGTTCAATTTCTTGGCATCTAGGATCGTGCGGAGTTTACGGATAACGCCATCAGAGGAAAGCCGCTGTATGCGTGATAGCACCTCGTCCTCCGAGATTCCAAGCATCTTCCCCAAAGCAGTCCAGGGTCTCTTCTCCACCGGGAAATTGTCCTGTAATCGCTGTAGCAGTTCTTTATCCAGCTCGTCCAGCTTAACCACCAATCCTTTTACGTTCATCTTTTGCCACCTCTTGAAGTCTTTCTTGCTCTACCCAAATATTCTAAAGAAAACCAAACAGATAAAAAATAATGGGGGTCCAACCTGTTCTCAAGGACCCTTACCCCCTGTTTCTAATGACTCAACTCATCGTTGCAAGATACAGTGTTGCTAGCATTTCTGTTGGCCGTTCAGTTGGCGCCTCATGGTGTTTCGACCCCTAAAACTTGGTCTATTATCCCTTGTGGTATGGCTAAAAGCCAATCTATCCACACTTGTGGTATAAATGAACCGCCTTCGCTGAGTATTATTTGATCCTCGCAACCATCGCATAGCACTTCAGAGCCAGAGCTCCTGTTGTGGCAGAATGTACAATTTTTTGCCTCTTTTGTGATTGTATGCGGGAACCATTCGCCATATCCTGTATGCGTTTCGTTCTCGTATGTTGCCTCCATCTTGAGGAACGGTTTTATCTCGCCGATGGTGGGAAAAAGCCACTGACGGGCGTTATAAATAAGTCATAATACACAAAAACGGAAGGTTTTGTAACTTATGCACTCTTTGGGCAGTCTAAGCAGTCAGTTGAAGATAGAATGGCTTCTCTTGGGCTTGGGAAGAAAATAACCACCACTTTGATCGAATGTCTGAATTCGCAGATAAGGGACTTGTGCAATTACATGAGAAGGCGCATGAGAAATGGGTGGCAGATACGCTTCAAGAAGATTACTAGAAAATCCACGATGAGATCCGATCAATTCTGAAAAGAGCAATCGAATATACGGATAAAGATCCACCCCCTCCATGGAAGAACGCGAGAATGCTTGCAGAGAGTCTCAGGAAGAGATGAAAACATTCCTTGACCGGGGATGGACCGAGGGAGATGCCGTGCGAATCTCAAAAGAACTCCGAAAACGACAGGACATGTTATTCCCGTTCATGGATCCTGAGGGTGTGTCCTGGCACAATAACGATGCAGAACGTGCTATCCGCCAAGGTGTACTTCACCGCAAGATTAGCGGTGGTAGGAGGACCTGGACCGGTGCTGAAGTTTTCGAAGTGATCTTGAGCACCTACGAGACGGCAAAGAAGAGAGGAGAGAGATTTATCGAAATGGTCAAGAAGAAGTTCGATCCGTTCTCAGAAGGGGAGATTCATGATGGGGGAACTTCTTAAAGGTGAGTAGTTACGATCCCAAAACGAATATCTCGTATTTCCGCGCACACGATATTAGACTTGTTGCTAATTAAATACTATCTCCACGCAAAGGCTTTTAATAGGATATAACATGTATTATAAAGCATGATATTCATTAAGAGAGCCTTGATGGACGACAGGGCACTAAGAGCCACAATAGGACTATCCGCATCGGAATTTAATCAACTGGTACAGAGTTTCGGTCTAGAAATAGAAAAAGAGAGGTGGAATATATACGAGAGGGGATTTGAACAGGGGAATAGAGAACGGAAACCCGGAGGCGGAAGAAAAGGGAATTTGGAAAATTCCACAGAAAAATCATTTTTCATTCTCTTTTATTTCAAATGTTATCCTACTTTCGATGTCCTAGGGCTATTTTTTAACCTCAACAGATCTAATGTATGCCGCAATGTCCATAAATTAACACCAATATTGGAGAAAGTACTTGGTAAAAAGATGGCTCTGCCAAAAAGGAGAATTAACAGCTTGGAGGAGTTATTTGAGCTATTTCCTGGGGCTAATGATATATTCATCGACGGGACGGAGAGCCCAATTCAAAGACCTAAAGACAATGAGAAGCAAAAAGAAAGCTACTCAGGCAAGAAGAAAGCCCATACTCGTAAGAATATACTCATCAGCGATATAAATAGATGGATTGGTTTTCTAAGCCCTCCAGAAGAAGGTAAAAAGCACGATTATGACATGTTTAAACGCCTATTTCCGCCGAAGATATTCTCGAAAAGCATAACGCTATGGCTAGATTTGGGTTTCACCGGCGTTAATAAGGATTATCCCAATGCGAGTATTATGATGCCAAAGAAGAAGCCTCGGGGGAAGGAATTGACTGACGAAGAGAAGGCAAGGAATAAAGTTATCAGCAGCATCCGAGTTCGGGTAGAACATGCTATCGGCGGAATTAAGCGAATGCAAATAACAACTGACAAGTTTCGCAACATGTCTATTGAACAAAAGCGATATAGATTTATTTACGTTTAACACTAAGGGTCTTGAACAAGGTTGTAAAAATAGCGAAAGCAGATGGTGATGTAGAAGCGCTATGTAGGAGCGCTAAAAGGGGAAGGGTAATTCATATTACGATTAAATGCACAAGGTAAGAACAATGGTGGAAGTCAAAATCAAGATTGCTCTGGTGTTGATTGCAATAATGATATTGGCCGCTCCTATAGCGATCGCGCAAGAAGTGCCCGCGCATGTCGTGATAAGCGAGGTGCAAATTGCGACCAATGAGTTTGTGGAATTGTATAATCCAACTAATAGTGCCATAGATATGACAGACTGGCATTGGTGTTATTTTCCTGATGATAGGAATTGGAATAACTCTTATAGAGATAAAACATTCCCAGAGGGAGCAATTATACAGGCTCATGGCTTTTATTTGATAGGTTTAAAAAGCTTCCCTGAACCTTCTTCTGATTGGCAAGTTTACAATTTTACTCAACTTGCTGACTCTGGTTCTGTTGGGATTTTCCCTTGGGATCCCAATACAAAGACGGCTGAAGAGGCAAAAGCTGGAAATATAGATGCTGTGGGGTGGGGTAGTGTTATCTATGTTTATGAAACCGCAACCGCTAGTACTCCCGGTTCGGGCGAAAGCATCGAGCGGAAACCGTTGAAAGAAGGCTATGCCCCCTGTCAAGACACGGACGATAATTCTGTTGACTTCTTCGTGCAGGACACACCAACGCCAAAGAACTCATCTTCTCCGAAAATGGACCCCGCACCTGTTGAGCTCTTCGATGCGGCTGGCGACTTAAAAGGTAGTTTCGTAAAGATTCAAGACGCGGTAGACAATGCTTCTGCCGGTTATACTATTCGTGTTGATAACGGGACATACGAAGAGAACGTGGATGTGGCTAAGCAATTAACGATTTGCTCGGAGCACGGCGCGGCTGTTACCACTGTCAAGGCATTTGATTTAACCGACAATGTCATTGCTGTAACTGCGGATTATGTGACCATCTCAGGTTTTAATGTGGCGGGGGCAACACAGAAGGCGGGGATATATCTCTACAATGCGGATTACTGCAATATCGCTAATAATAGTGCATCGAACAATAAAATCGGCATCCACTTGCAAATGGGGAGCCAGCACAACAAGATCACGAACAACACCGTATCAAACAATATCCAAAGAGGCCTCTGGCTGGCTCAATCGAACAGCAACAAGATCACGAACAACACCGTATCTGACAACGAGAACGGCATCAGTCTGAGTTCTTCTGACGATAACACCATCTACAACAACTATTTTGACAACATGAATAACGCCGATGATAACGGAAACAACATCTGGAACATCACAAAAACTCCGGGTACGAACATAATAGGCGGTCATTATTTGGGTGGGAACTATTGGAGCGATTACGTAGGTGCGGATACAGATGATGATGATGGCCTGGGCGATTTATTACTTCCTTACAATTCCTGTGGTGATATACAGGATGGTGGCGATAGTCATCCATTGGTGCATGTGGCTGCTTCTAGTTTGTCAATAGAGAAATCAGGCGAGCCCAATCCCGTTCGGTCTGGCGGAACAAATATATCAGTAACAAAAGTGGGTGACGTCACAGCGGCAGCACCTTCTACTCTTGTCAATTTCAACATTACCGTCAACAATACCGGTAACTCTAATTTGACTCAGGTAGTCGTAAAAGATGAGCTACCCCAAGGGATGATTTATAAATCCTCTGTTTCTGATGCGGACATGACACAGGATGGAATGAATATAACATGGTATTTTAATGAATCTCTCGCTGTTAACCATTCTGAAACGATTGAGCTTGTTGTAGAGATAGCAGAAAATGCAACGGGGTGGTTAAACAACACTGTTGCTGTTACTGGTACGCCAGATGAGGTCCGTGATGAGGCTACAGCACAGGTCCGCGTGATACGACTAGGGATAGAGAAATCATGCAAGTCGTCCACCGTCTCGCTTGGTGGAACCGTGGAATACACGATAGAGTACTCTAACCTCGGAGAGGTGAACCTGACCAATGTAGTAATAACCGAGAACTATCCAAAGGATCTAACGTTCATTTCCGCTGTTCCCGCTCCTGACCCCGGAACAAATAACAAATGGACGATAGGTACTCTTCCTGTCGACGGATCAGGGAAAATAACAATAAAGATGAAAGTTCCGGCTAGTACGTCGGACCTCAGCTACGAAGAGAGTGGCTCTGTATCCGGAGAGGGTATTGTAATGATTAGCAAAGAGTTATCCACAAAGGTAGAGCCATTCGATCTGGAAAATATAGTTACGATCTCGGGCTCTTACGGAGCGACAAATGTAAGTGCAACTGCCAGTGCTATAACCACCGTGGGTGTGTCCGGGTCAAGCTTAGAAATCACAGAGCATGGCAGCGGCATCTATGAGTCGGAAGAGGAATTAAGCGTATCTCCTGAGAGAATGGGTATCAAATTTGATAAGACCACAAATGCCGAATACAGTCCTACTACCTTTAAGTGCTCTGATGGCTTCGTCATGGAAGTCCCTTCTAAGTGGTCGCAGGACATCTGTATCAAGAATTATGCGAAAAACAGTGCTATACACAAGACAATAACAGAAGCTACAACCCTAGAGGATGATACCCAAATCAACACGGATAATATCGGATATACTATGAAATTTGATTCCACTTTCAGTGGATACTTGCACGTAGATAGAAAAACAAAGGATGCCGCTACTTCAGAACATTACATCGGCGACTTTGATGTAGAGTGGGAGCTAGGGGAAGGAAGGGTGAAGGGCGTGGGATATGTAATCGTTGATAAGGAGTTATCCTCAGGGCGATTGCTACTCATGGAACATGGCAGCGGATATTATTTGTCGGAAGACGATTCTGGCTCAACTAGCATTAAAAAGACATTGTATGCAGAATACGAGCCCACTTCCTTTAACTTCTCTGATGGCTTCGTCGTAAACTTCTCTTCTAAGTGGATGCAGGATATCTGTGCCAGGAGCAAAACAGGAACCACTGCATTACACAAGAAGATACGTGATGCTACCTTTATAGATGATGATACCACAGCCTGGAGTTCACCATCACTGAAATTTGTTACATTCTTCTATGGTGCCACACATGTGGGTTCAAGATCGAGGTATTCAAGGGCGTCTGAAGATTACATCGGCGACTTCTACATCTCTTGGGGTGCAATAACAGACTGTACTTTTATATTTGACTGGGACGATGTTCCCGGTGCCGATAACGATCAACTCATAGATCATCTTAGCGAACCTAGATTCGGTATGCCCTGGGTTACGGATGATGATGTAGTAATTACCAAATCCGCTAAAAAAGACACGATTGACATCTCTACGCCTGAACACTTAGCCGAAATAATTTTGGATACTGAGACGAATGAAACCGCAGAACTAATAGTTGATGGTGTCGAGACTTACACGTTCGATGTAGTAAAGCATAACGACAAGCTAAAGGTATTCGACTGCGAACTCGAAAGAAAGCCAGAAGAAGTGATTGGCGAAGGATTCGTGATGATTGATGAGGCGATATTCAGAGATGGTGAAATACAAGTTACAGAGCATGGTAGCGGGATATATCGCTCGGGCGAGGTTTTTGGCTCAAAAACCATTGAGAAAGAAACGTATGGGGAATACAAGCCCACTTACTTTGAGTTCTCTGATAGCTTCTCTGTAAACTACTCTTCCAAGTGGATGCAGGACATATGTGCCAAGGACGAGGATGAAGGCACTGCGCTACATAAGAAGATAAGTGATGCTTCTTTCATGAAGGATGACACAATTGTGGCGAAGTCATTAATGAATATTACCTCTTCCTTCAATGGCTCTATGCATATAGGTGCAAGAACAGAAAATGTTGGCATATCGGAGGATTATATCGGTGAATTCAATGTCACAGAACTTATAAAAATAGTTAAGGAAAAACCGCCTAAATCTTCTTCTGAGTCGTCTGATTGGCTGTTTTGTCCATGTCCAATTCCATAATCCACTTATCCGTGGGCCTGCCAAAATTCAACATCCACACATCATTGGATCTGTCCATCCATAGCGCCATAGGCATGATTACTATGGTTTGCTTTTTAGCTTAGCTTAGCTTACATAAAGCATTTATTTATACATATTATGGCCATGCACACACAAAAGAACGAAATATCTGCGGATATATTCCGGGCGTATGACATACGAGGGATCTATAATGATGACCTGTATCCCGAGACGATGTTAAACCGTAACTCAGTACATTTTACGTAATAGGCATATTCAGTTTTTCCAATATGTCTCTGGTTTTCTTAGGTATTTCAGAGGTAATCCATTCATTCTGTATTTTAAGCTTGTAAATTCGTGATAGATGAATAAGGGCATCATTAGGCGTATATCTTTTCAGGAGTGAATTGTCAGCAAGGATTTTATAAAGACGGTAATAAAAGACAAGAGCAATGAAGTTTATGAACATCCAGCTCTCCATCTGATAATTGTCTATTCAAAACAACTTATGAAAAGCTCATGAAGATGGAACATATTACGTAAATTAGGTGGAGTTACGGGTTAAAAATAACTTTAGACGTTAATAAAAAAATCGTATTTGTATAGCAACATAAAAAAACCACGAGATTTCACAAGATTAACACAAGAACTTGGGATTATTTTGGTATAAATTAGTTAATAGTGTACTGAAACTATGCCAATATTATTCTTTTTCTCGTGGAAATCTGTGTAAT
>JAUWND010000085.1 GCA_030612835.1 Candidatus Methanophagales archaeon
AAAACCACGAGATTCCACAAGATTAACACAAGAAATTAAGGTTAATAGGGATGGGATAGCCAATAGTTTATTAAAACCCGATTCATATAATTGTTTTCTCGTGAAAATCTGTGTAATCTTGTGGTTTGCTAAACAAATACATCACATCTACTTCAACTTGTCGTTCAAATGGGATTTCTCTTAGACTAAATTCGTAACAAAGTGCTTCTTCATAAATAGATTCAAGACTATAAGACCAGGACCGAGATGCTTATGAACCTCAATTGCCGCACCAATTATTGCTTCAGTTAATTCATCACGCATTTTCTCCTCCTTATTCTTTTTTGCCACAGTGAACAGCTATGTTTCATGCTATATTTTGTATATTTCCCCTCTGTGTACTCTGTGGTCTCTGTGGCTATCATTTTTTTTATTTTATTAGTTGTTACATTGTAACAGATGATATAAATCATATGCTTTTTTAATATCTAATCGGACAAAATTATCCCGCAGGAAACTACATCTGTTTTGGGTAATAGTATGTAGCAAGGTATGTATTATGTATAGCAAAAGCAAAGCAAAAAACCGAAAAGCTTTTTATATGTTATCTATAATATAATATAATATAGCTAAATAAACTATTAAAAAAGGTGAAAAAAAAGATGAATGTGAAGCGTATAAAAAGGGGTGAAGAAAAAGGATGAATGCGAAGCGAAGAAGCGCGGGCGCAGAAGGTCATTACCTGAAGTGGATGTTAGCTCTTCTAGTTATAGCGATTCTTCTCGCGCTGCTCGTGCCTGGTGTTAGTGCGAACTGGTGGCAGAGTGAGGTAACGATAAACAACAATGCTGGCGGTGCCTTAACGGATTATCAGGTTTTGGTTGAGTTAACCGATTACACGCATATTGATTCTAACGGCGATAGCATCAGGTTCACCGATGAAGCTAATGACCAAAAATACGATTACTGGATAGAGAAATGGGACACGTCAGGCACCAGCAAAATTTGGGTTGAGGTGCCTTCGATTGCCGCTGGAACCTCATATATGTACCTGTGGACTACTGAAGATACGGGACCAAGCGCCGAGAGCGACGGCGATGCAACCTTTCGGTTCTTTGATGGTTTTTCAGGTTCGATAGATACTAAGTGGAATACTGAGGGATCAGGCTGGTCTGTTTCTGGCGGAGAATTAAAAGGGGTGCATTCAAGTGGTAGATTGACAAGTAAAAGTACCTTTAGTGATGGAGTTATCTTAGAGATTAAATCTAAGTATGATCTGGAGGCTCATCAGGGTTATATGATAGGTGGTTTCTTTAGTTCGACGATTGATGCCTTTGGTTTTCTTAATAACCCGAGTACGGATTGGTATAGAGATGATCCGACTTACTTTGAGTTAAATGGAGAAGATGATAGAAAAGTACCAACTGATACAAATCTGTTAACAAAAATCTCTGTTACATCCGCAAGTTCGGTGGATCTGTCTGTTACAAATTATGATCCCCCATATGATATTTATCATAGTATCTCGGCTACAAATCCGGTGAGCGGAGAACCAATTGCCTTGGGGAAAAGGTACGATAATATGTATGCAGAGAACACCTATGAAGCTTATTGGGATTGGATTAGAGTCCGCAAATACGCCAGCACAGAGCCGACAATCTTGGTTGGTGGCGCTGAGGATGCAGGTGGAGGTCAGCCAGTACCGGAACTGTCAACGGTAATACTGTTCAGTGTGGGCTTGATTGTGCTTGCGGGATATGTCTCGTTGCGAAGACGGGAGAAGAAAAAGGGGAAATAGATTTCCTCTCTCTTTTATTTTATTTTTTTCGCTCCTTTTTAGAACCACAAGATTACACAGATTTTCACGAGAATAAATACATTCTAATATTATTTATCACATTTACTAAAAATAACCATAAAGTACTGGAAATGAACCACACAGGACAAATAAAAATAAAAAGATGAATCCACCGGACATAAAAGAATTTATCCGTGAAAACAGCTCACTGTTCTGGTGGATTAAAGAAGAGGAAAAAGAGAATATTAGCATAGAATTTCTGGTTGAGATGATATTGAACTATGGTAATGAAAAGAATATAAAAAAATTATTTGCTCTGGTTGGAATAGAGAGGGTTGCCAATATCTTTTATAAGCAAATTGCAAAGAAGAGAGTAAATTATAGGACAAGGACTATTAATTTTTTCAAATTATACTTTAAGAGAAATGCACAAAGAAGTTCTAAGTTTAGTGATAAATTCTGTTAAGATACCTTTTTTCAACTTCCCTCCATAGGTGTTCGGTTAAGTACGGCTCAACGTAAATAATGAGCCGCGAAATAAAATAAAATAAAATAATATGACAACACATTTCCGACACAGATTTACACTGATTTACACAGATTGATCTTTTTTGTTACTTTTCATACGACGTTTTATCGTCATAGAGCAGAGCACCCAAAATTAATTAGACGTTTGTGATTTTCATCTGTGTTAATCTGCGTTAATCTGTGTCCATAAAATACTTTTTGTATGATACTCTTTTCTCTTCTCTTGGTTTGGTTTTGTGGGCCCTAAATAACTACTTAACCGAACACACATGAACTTCCCTCATAAGGAACGCATTCAAAAAAAAACCTATATACATTCACAGATGGTATAATACACTTTGAGTTCTATAGACCTGACCTACTGATAGCGCGGATAACGAAATGCAATTCTGCTGGAGAATGTCAACCAGTAATTTCAATGATTTTTACGAATTCGTGATAACAATTTCTGCCGTTTTATCGGTACTTCCATCATCAATTACGTATATCTTGTCAACAAAATCGGGTAGGGTTTCAATTGTATCTTTCATATTATCTCTTCGCCTTCTTCAATTCTTCTGTTCTCCTCTTCAACTCATCCTCACCAGACCCTACCCATCTTGTTATTCCCCTCTGCGATAGAATCTCTTTGAATTGAACGACATTTACCCCTGCGATTTCTGCCGCTTTTTCCAGTGAGATCTCTTCTTCTTTGTACAATTCAACCGCTGCAATTGTCTTCAAATCCGATTTTACTTCGAAAAGCGTCCTGATTGCTTCATCATATAGTTCGGATTCATCCGGATATACACCAGACCGAATTACCGCTTCAACCTTATCTTTTATCATACTTTTCGCTTTCATCTCTTTACACCCATCTTCACTTTATTGGATATCCATTTATAGTTTTGCTATTCACATTGTTTTTATCTTTTCGCCCTTTCAAAATCCTTTTCTTCCATTTTCGTCTTTTCCTCCATTTTGTTTATATCTTTATAAACAGAAAGCGGTGAACCTGTTACTGATGGAATATGATACCTGTCTTCCACATCTACCGTGATGGCTAATGTGTTCATGCTTTTTTACGCGCATAGAATCTTTAGCCGACTAACAAGACACATACATACTACTTCAATATCTTCAAACAGCATCTTCCTTATCAAGGACATACTGTCAAGATGCTCTACCCTTGCAATGTCCTCCAATTCTTTTATTACCTCTTCAGGTAAGTGCATGGTCACGACATTCTTCATTTTGTGTACTCAAAGATATATTTAATATCGCCTTTTCAAATACCTCCTGTCCAAAATTACTCACTGCAGCTATTTTATCTAAATCCGGGACGATCGTTTCTATCAACTCAACCTCGACCGGCTCTCTGAGTTCATCCTCTGCCAAAACCTCTACAAGCACCCATTCATCCTTATACCTTTTCTTTAGCTCTTCTATTTTCATCCCCTTACCTCCTCTAAAATCTTCTTCTCGACATTAGGGAACTCACAAATATTAATTTGCCAGAACGGTATCTAACATTTTTCAAGAATTTTTAAGACACAGATTAACGCTGATTAACACAGATTTAAAGTAGTGTATTGCTTTATAAATTTAATTTTTATTCAACCCGTAAAAACTTAATAATCAAGACAGTAGTGTCTGTGTAAATCTGTGAAATCTGTGTCTATGATAATTATCAAAATTGGTAAACTATTTACTGGGAGTTCCCTTATAAATATTAATATAGTCTTTCATTATAGTTTAGTTAATATTCAATCTCCATTCACTTCTTGCATTTTTATATCAAGCCCATGATTAAAACCTTTGCGCCTTTGATAACTTTACCAACTTCATCCATGTAAATCGTTATCACTTCTGCTCTAACACCTCATAAATTGACACAGATTAACGCAGATTGACACAGAAGAAATTAAATCCGTGTAAATCAGTGTAAATCTGCGTCCTAAATTAAATATATGGGTAGAAGTTATACTTTATATATAAAAAGAAACTATCTGAAATTATAAAGTATGAATGAAGATGTTGTTTCTGAAGGAGAGAGAATGAAGATTCAAGGTATATTAAAGCCTCTTTTAAATCGTTACGTAGAGTTCTTAAAAGAATTTTTTGGCGATGATTTGAAGGCAGTAGCGGTTTTTGGTTCGCTTGCAAGAGGGGCAGCGAAATTTCCGGGGAGTGATATTGACCTTTTAATTGTTATTAACGGCATCGAAAAACTCTCTTTTGGAGAGCGATTGAAGCAGACGATGAAAGTAGAAAAAAAAATATCGGAGACAGAGGAATATGTGAGATTCAAAGACGTTTTTGGATGGTCCCCGAGCATTCAGGAGATAATATTAACGTCTGAAGAACTCAAGCGGCACCCGCCTATACTGCTCGATTTAACCACGGATGCAGTTATCCTTTACGATGAAGGTATTTTAAGTGCGGAGCTTGAGAAACTAAGGCGAAGGTTGAGGGAATTAAAAGCGAAAAAGATTAAGCACAAGGATTCCTGGTTCTGGATATTAAAGCCGGATTTGAAGCCTGGAGAGGTGGTGGAGCTATGAACACACGATTAATGGCTTTGGATTACATAAAAAGAGCAAGAAGCAATAGAGTATCCCAGAGAACACGATGTAAGCAAGGCTTTTGACAGGGTGAAAGGGAAAGTTCCAGATTGGTTTTCATCCGAACTGCAGAAGTTCAGGGATGTATCTGTGGACTTGAGCAAGAAAAGGGGTCCTGCTTTGTATGGCTATGAAGCGGAGCTTAGACCAGCATCTGATATTTTCAGCAGAACGGATGCTGAAGAAGCATTAGCGTCAGCAGAAGAGGTCTTTAATGCCTGCAGTAAGTTAATTAATGAAGTTTTTGAACAATAAATAATATAAGGAGATGGAAATGAGAGAAGAACTAAAATTTTTTGCGTCTTTTCCGAAGGAATTGGAGCAGTTCAGGGGGAAGCATGTAGCGATGATTGGAAGAAGGGTAGTCGCATCAGGGGATTCTGCTAAGGAGGTTTTTGAAAAGGCAAGGAAGGAATATCCAGAAAAGATGCCTGTTTTAGCATTCATACCGAGAAAAGAAGCATTAGTGCTTCGGGTGTAAAATTTAGAATGGAAGAGTGGGAATTCCCCTATCAAAAAGAGGACTCAGTGCTCTTTGGAGTAACTTATAGTATAGACCAGTTGTTGATTTCGAGATAAAAACAAGATTCGGGTTGATTCCAGTTTTAGCCTATGCGGATTCAGGAGCTGATATCCGTGAACATTGCTACCGAATTCATTCCTATATTTCTTGAATGCGAAGTTTACAGAAACAGAAAAAGAAGTAAAGGAAATAGGGGGAGTTGGTGGTGGAAGAGTGCCAGTTATTGTGAGAGAAGCCAAACTAAGGATATGTGAAGAAGTTATCAGAGTTAAAGTCGCTATCGCTATAATCAAAGACATTCCATACCTCTTAGGAAGAGAGGGTATATTTGACCACTTTGAAGTTTGTTTCAGAAACAAAAAGACCTATTTTAAAAGGAGTGAATAAAAAGCAAGAGGATATCGATTCAGGCCAAATACAAGGAGTATTTAACGTGTTATATCGTAACAATAGATTAAATTGGAAATGGTGGGGTGGATAATGGGTCTAAATGATACATGAAACTACCCGGGATTTCAGAATTAGATATAACTTAAGTCAAAGTGGGCTTAACCGAACACGAATGGATATTATTTATATTATATATTCAGATCAATTCACAATTATGAATCTACAAGAAGAAATAGCCAAAAGCGAAGAAGCATATCAGGAGAATAAAGAGAACCTCGAGAGGGAATATAGTTGCTTTTTGTGGCACAGTCTAAAAATCCAGTGATTTATCACCGCGGAGATCGCCGAGTACGCAGAGTTTTAAGACTGTTCCAATCATTGCTTGGGTTTTCTGGTGCCTCTGCGTTCTCTGTGTGCTCTGCGGTGAAATTTAAGGAGATCGCAATTTCACTAGAAAATTCGACTGTGCCCTTCAACCCGAACAATTAAGTGCTGCTCTCCATCTACCAATACATTTATTGCATCGAATTTTTCGATGAATACGCTTTCCGCTTCGCTCAATAAAAATAGCCGTATCCAACATCGTATACCTTCCCCTTTATCGCTATTTCCTTCGCTTTCACACAGATTAACGCGATTAACACAGAAAAAAATTGGATCAGTGTAAATCAGCGTCCTAAATTAAATATATGGGTAGAAGTTATACTTTACTTTATATACAACAAGATAGCAAACGTCAATTGGCTCTACAAGGGACTTGATAGTTGGACAAGAATGAGGTTGCGTGCATTTAAATCAAATTAAATTAAAGAGAAGAGAAGAGAAGAAGAAGGTTATAGAATAGAAATCGTGAGTTAAATACAAAATCACAATTATAAAATCTCAACCACTTTAATGGCAACGATAAACAAAAAAGCGACCATAAGCGGATAGATTGCAATACTGGTGAACCTTCCGAGATGTTGCGCATTCTCATTTTCGCTCGCACTTAGTAGCTCCTTCGCTATAAGCAGCCCAATTAGGACTACTACAGCAATAGCACCAAATACCACCGCATGGCTAGTAACTATAACCGTTGAAGTTGCACTTGTAGTAGTTGTCGAGATCATCATTTTTTTTCCTCTTCTATTACATCTTTGATCGAGGGTATATAAATACTTTTTGGTACATATATAAAGCTTTCGGTATAGACACCTCGAACACCCATATTTTTCTGCTATTCTAATAGATACGAAGGTATTACAAAAGGTATTAAATACCAATGTCCAAAAGCAGATAGAAGAAGGCGATAGGCGAAGCGACTGATAATGACGCTAAGTAATTATTTAGAGGCATCGGAGATGAAAAGGGTTGAACTACAAAGGAATCCGTATCTCATCAGTGCTTTCTATTTGATCCTGCTAACAATTGCAGAGTGGGTGACAATTTATTATCCCAAATGGGGGATTGCCGCATACGTTTTCATCATGTTCCTACTGTTTTTTCATTTCGCTTTGGTATCAGGCACAGATGAAAAATTAGGATATTATCTTATTGCTCTTATTCTTGCCCCTCTTATACGAATACTGAGCTTATGTCTGCCCTATATTCAGTTCAGTTGGATCTTTAGCTTCATGCTCGTCTCCATACCACTATTCATAGCGATCTTTACCTGCCTGTGGCTGCAAGGGCTACACAGAGAGGATGTTGGGTTTGCGTCACCCAAGTTGAAGTACCTGCCACTCGAAGCAGGAATAATTCTTTTTGCCGTAGCTCTGGGAATAGCGGAATATATGATTTTAAGACCCAACCCATTGCCGGTGTCAGGACCATTGAATTTAATCATCGCATCACTACTTTTGATCATATGCACGGGCTTTTTAGAGGAGCTGGCATTCCGGGGTTTGCTACAATATCACGCAGTAAGGGTGATGAGTAAATGGCGCGGTATCTTAATTGTATCAGCTATTTTCGGCGTGCTTCACCTTGGGAATGTATCCCCGTGGCATTTAGATTGCTTCTTCGCTGGCGCTGTTGGGTTTATCTTTGCCATAGTGCGCGATAAAACAGGATCGATATACGGAATAAGCGTCGCGCACGGTATTATAAACATAACTCTGTTTTTAATTGCACCGCTATATTTCTGATCGCCTTCTTCTTTTGTTTCCTTCGTGACAAAACAATATCGTGGTGATAGTTTTGGCGAGGATCATGGACGGTGTTGAAAAGACGATGATAATAACGAAAGCGAGCAAAAGGAGTCCTATGACGCTCGAATATTCTTCTAAGAATCTTCTCATTCCCTCCACCCTGCAACCCTACACCCAAAGAGACTACTTATGAGTATCAAGAATATAAACGCGATGATGAATAGCATGGGGCTGAAGAAGGTATGGTAAAATCCAGTCGCCGTCTCAGCGCCATATGCGTTTGCAATTAGTAGTAGTGACGTAACTCGGATTATGTTAGCGAGGATCGCAATAGGGGGCGTTATACAGAGCAAGAGGATCTTCTTGTGCAGCGTGCATCGTAAAATGTAGATGAAGAACGTTGTTATCGCCAATAGCGAGATGAGCGAATTCATGCCGCTGCATGGCAAACCGATAATAAATGCGGCATCTTCAAGCTGAATCTCCGCCCCTATCCTTGTGACGGGAATACCAAGCATTTCGAGAATTAATGCAGGGAAATATGCAGACAGAGTTTGTAGTGTGTTTGCGACTTTACCCAGGAACTCTGGTGGCAAGGGAATAGCGAAGATAAAATAGGCGATTGGAAATAGGAGTGCGTGCATTAGTGGTTTACCATAGAAATAAAGGATCAATCCGCTTGTGGTGAATAAGAATGAAAGCGCAGATAAGAATGGGAAGACCTTGATAAAGCCGACAATGTAAAAGATAAGACCAAAGGCGAAAACGTAGATTCCTGGTTTATATTTATAGGGTTCCTGATTGTCTTCCGGCTCGCTCTTCTTATAGTCACGGACATTCCGCCACGCGATAACGCCCGATATAATTAGGATCAAGAACCCGTGTGTGTAGCATGGGTCGGCCCGCCAGAAACTGGCTAACCATATAGGTATAAAGTTGGAAAAGGGCGATGGGAAATATAAAATGAGTAATAGCAGCAAGATAAAAATAGTGGTCTTCTTCATATACCTCTCTTTATACTAAGTTCTATTTATTAATTACATGCACGGTAAGAATGATGAGTCTATGATAAATAAGGCAAAAGTTTCAGGCGTTAGAGAGAGTGGGTGCTTGATGAGCGGTTGCGTCGCCTCGTGGCGGCAGCCGAAGCGGAGGCTATTGGTTATGGCGGACCCTCGATGGTGTCACGAGCGACTGGAGTGGAGTATCGCGCCGGGGGATTCGCATCGGCGCGGAAGAGCTGAAGGCGAAGCTGGTTTGGTTGTCCCACTCACGCGTGGTGATTCTGATTCTCCTCTGCGTTGGGCATGCAAAAGCGTTCGTCGGCTGGCTGATGAGCTAAAAGGGATGAATGAAGAAGTTAATACTTATGACTTTCTATCAATGGCAATAGGGAAAGGAATCCCTGTATTTGTTTAGCTCCTTTTTATAACCACCAGATTACACAGATTTTCACGAGAAACCTTTTCTTTGAAAGAAAAGCTTTACCAAAAGAACATTTGTGTTTTTCTTTTAGCACAGGTTTTCTTTTTGTAAAAAAGAAAAAGTGTTGTGTTAATCTTGTGAAATCTCGTGGTTTTTTTAGTTAGCTATACAAATACGAATCCCTTATGGCGTGTATGATCCGGGACAAAATAAAGGATGGGTCAGCGTTGGAATAATGGCTACCGTGTCAGGCTCTGGAAGATGGAGCTTCAGAACATTGACAACGAACTTGGCTTTCCGATTTCCGTTTGCCATTTCCCCCCGGGAACGAGTCGAGTAAGTGGAACAAAATCGAACATCACATGTTCTCCTTCATAGCTCAAAACTTTTGTCTTTTGGTGCTGACGAACACAAGAAAATTAAATATATTTATGGGTAGAATTTAGTTATACTTTATATATAAAAAGGAACTATCAGAAATTATAAAGTCTCTTGTGGTTAGCCGAAAAGATACGGAGGAGAAGATGAAAAGTTTCCTGGAATATTATTCGCGTATAATCGGATTCCTTCTGCTCACTTTTGTGGTTATCATACTCCTTTCCACACCGTCAATGATCTTCGCACATGCGATTACCATGATAGATACCGAGCTTTCGTACGCAACAGACGAAGCAATGACCGTGCGATCGAAGCTGGACTTAGGTAATAACGAGCATATGCGTGCTTTCTCAAACGATATTGGCGGCTGGATCGGCTCAGACTACGATACCGCCGGGGTTGCCGAACGTCTGGACGCTGACATCATGCTCATGCGTGATTATATTAATCCTGAAACATTTCAACCTGTTATCTTCCTCGTCATGCAGTCGAATAACCGGTCAAGCTTCCATCCCCCTATCGTCTGCTATCCCGCCTTAGGCTACACGATAGTAGAAGAGGGTACGGTCAAGATACCGGTACAGAACATGAGCTGGGTGGAAGGGCCTTGGTTTGGCACCGTTCAACACTTGTATCCCAATGTGACAGTAACAGCCAAGAAGCTTATAGTTACGAAGCAGTCCGGCGGAAAAGTCACCGATCGTCGTGTCGTACTCTATTTCTACGTGAAGAACAGTCCTTTTACTTCTGATACAATTACTATGGTTCGAGTCTCGGCACTTGCAGCACCGGAAGGCTCTTATGATGGTATCCTTAACCTGACAACGACGTTCATGGCCAATACCATGCCCTGCATGTTCGAGCTGCGGCAGGATGAGGACCCGGTTATTCTTATTCTCATGGCTACGAATATGGGCAAACTGGTAGTTGGGTTTATGTTGCTCCTGCCTCTGGCATTCATATTTTATCCGCAGATAAAAAAGAGGGTATTTGTATAGCTAATCTTTAAAACCACGAGATTCCACAAGATTAACACAAGAAATTAAGGTTAATAGGGATGGGATAGCCAATAGTTTATTAAAACCCGATTCATATAATTGTTTTCTCGTGAAAATCTGTGTAATCTT
>JAUWND010000209.1 GCA_030612835.1 Candidatus Methanophagales archaeon
AAAGAACCTGTGCTAAGAAAGAAACAAAAAGGAAAAAAATAAGAAGATGAAGAAAGAAAATTCCTATAGCATCACGCTCATCGTATCACAGATGAGAGCGCTGCGGTGTGAAGCGCTATATAAATGCATGCCAACAAAAAGCATAAAGGTATAAGTAGTAGGTATAGCATATAGTAAGGTATAGTATAGAACAGAGAAGGAAAGGAGTAAAAGAAAGATGAAGGTGACGGCGAAAGGGGGGCAATAGGGACGTAGGCACGTAGGCAATAGCCACCAGGGACCAGGCAATAGGGGAATAATGCCCTGTTCCCCAGTGGCTAGTGGCTAGTCCCTATTCCCTAAAAATTGCCATGAACCGAAAGTCTTATATACTTCCTTGCTAAATAAAAAAACTTAGGAGGTGAAAAAGAAAAAAAATGAAGACAAAAATGAAAGGAAAAGGTAAAGCGATTATAGGCATTGCGATGGCGGCGATTATGTTAGCTTCGGTGTTTGCCGCGATGGTGCCGATGGCAAGTGCGGATGATCCGGTTGGGAAAGAGCGTGAAGTATCTGCATCCGATCTAAGCGTATATACAATATTTATCGGTGAAAAGTTGAATGTAACAGGCATAAATGCAAGTTCTTCTGTAAAATTCACAAAGACAACAACCCCAAACGAAGGATATATTATGACAATGACGGCTGCCACAGGTAAAACGTACGCGGTGAGAAAGATAACCAGCGCAATCATAAAGGTGGGCAAGTATAACGTGGAGTATGAGAATCCCAATGGAACGACGGTCACTACAATGACCGCATACTTTGACACTCCCTCATTAATCATAGAAATTCAGGATGAATTCGAAGAGGAGGTTGAAGCGACAACGGCGGGTACTCCCCTAACTATTGATATAGATACAAACTTGCCAGATGATGATGTCGTAAAGGTTAAAATACAAGACCCGGACGGTTATAAGACGACACATGAACAAGACAAACTAGGGAATTTGAGCTACCCCGATTATTCTATAGACACAGAAGACTGGGAATCAGGCGAATACAAAATCTGGTTAGCGACCGTTGATGATAAGGCAAGAGGACTGGATAAGGAAAGCGAAAAAGAGACGATTACGATTTATAAAAAAGAAATAACAATCGAGGCAGATAACGAGGAGCCCGTAGTGGCGGAGAAGGTTTTGATCACGGTTAGAGCGCCACCGTACACGCCATTCGATTTTAAGACATCACACCCCGACGATGTAGATATGCAAGATTTAGAGGATAATCCATTAGCTAATGAGCCACGAGTATACAATCCAGATAACGGAACATTTAAAGGAAAAGTAGATGAAAATGGAATATATAAATTCGTTGTGAAGTTCACGGACGATAGAACATTTACGTTCGATGTCTGGTATTATGACGGGACAAAGAGATATGACGATGACATTGAGTTAGACGTTGAAAAAGCAGATGTTGTCTTTGACATGCCAGCGACAGTCTTAATCGGAGAAGATTTGACGATCAAGGGTACTATCACCGAGGGTGAAAGCGTTACAATATATATTGATGACAAAACATGGGGAAAATTTGAAGATGCGCGTGTAACAGACGGAGTATTCGAGGAGGATTGGGACACAAAAGGCGAGAAAACGGGTTCGTATAGGATAGATGTGTACATAGATTTGGTTGACAAAATGGATACCATACCCGGTGACAAAGATGATCTGGACGCAGGAATTGACGAAGATGGGACCACCTCGGTTCGACTGATAGAACCGGGACTCAGTGCAGAGCAGCCAAGGGATGTAATTGCGGAAGAGGATGATTACGTAGTCGAGGGAACTGCAACCGGTGTGGGTGACGTTGACATCGTCATAATAGGACCCGATGGATATGACAAGCGTGGAGACGATGAAGATTATGGCAATCTTGAAGATGGATTGCTCATCGAGACAGAGAGCGCAGATAGTGATAACCTCTTCGAAGCTGAGATAGATACCGGCGATGCTGACTCAGGCAAATACCTGGTGCTTGTTCTCACACCAGGACGAGACGGTGGTTACGGAATATACGGAGCAGATGAATACGGGGATGGTCAGCTCGAAAAATTACTGAAGGAAGTATATCCTGGGGGCTTCGACGGTAAAAGCAAAGCTCAAATCCTCAGTATGATCACTTCTGTAACTAGTGAAGAAACAGCCACGGATGACCTGATGGAGGTGCTGGAGTTCACGATTGAATCGCCATACGTTGAGTTGGATACAATCGAAGACGTAGGACTTGGCGAACCGTTAATAATTTCTGGTACTACAAACAGAGAAGATGAGACGGTTATTATGATAACCCTAACAGGACCGGTCGAGACATCAGCTACCGCTGAAGTCAAGGATTGCAAGTTCAATGTGACGATAGATACAACTGATCTGTTAGTAGGTCCATACACGGTAGAGGCAGATGACGGAGATGGGCATATTGATAC
This sequence comes from Candidatus Methanophagales archaeon, assembly GCA_030612835.1. Taxonomy (GTDB): domain Archaea; phylum Halobacteriota; class Syntropharchaeia; order Alkanophagales; family Methanospirareceae; genus Methanophaga. The sequence goes on from JAUWND010000209.1 coordinate 2,465, forward strand.
GGCAACAGTGGAGATATTAGAAGAGGCAGCGCCGACACCGACGCCTGAGGTAGAAGTAACACCAACGCCAGAGGTAGAAGTAACACCAACATCAGTGCCAACAGCAGAACCAACGGCAGAACCAACACCAACGCCTACACCAACACCAGGATTTGAAGCGGTATTCGCCATTGCAGGCATGTTATCAATCGCATACTTAGTGCTGAGGAAGAGAAGGGAGTAAATAGAAACAATACAACACAAAGCAAAACTAAAACTACAAAATTTTGAGGGGGAGTTTTTT
>JAUWND010000115.1 GCA_030612835.1 Candidatus Methanophagales archaeon
AGAACTTTGAGCTGTATTAACTCGGCTTGTAATTTTTCTTTTTGGCAAAAAGAAGAGCAGTCTGTGAGTGGAGGAGTGTAGGGAGAGAGCGAATGGAATGAGGGAACGAGTGAAAGGACGGAAGGCACAATCTGCGAAGACGAAGAAAGGTGAGGAAAGATTTGGGAACGAACCCTGAAAGGGCTTGGTTTTCCGAAGGAATGCTTCGTTCGCAAATCGGAGGAGATATGATTTTCATACGATTTCTATTTGAATAACGTTTAACTAAGAGAGTACGACAAAGTCATCTGAAATCAGAAGGCTTGGTTTACGTAGTAAACTTTCAGATGATTTAGTCGTAGGAACGCCAACGATTTTCTAAGTGGAGGAGTTGAGGTATGATGAAACCCTTTGGGGCTTGGTTTTCGCAGAAAACTTTCATGATAGCTCGACTCTGGAGCGCATGTAATAACCCTGATGTTCATACGGTCTCTACTCTAAATCAGGAGAACGGGGGTAAGGGGCGATAGTCCCCTAAAAAACAAATAATAATAACCAGAATAAGTACAGGCAACACCAAAAGAAAGAATAGAAACAACAACGACAGAACCAGAAGAATAGATGATAATAGTAGCAAGAATATCTGCGAAGCAGATATTAGCAGCAAGTATTACCATTGCTGATTTAAAAGGCGTGGGGGAAGGCGATAAAGCCATAAAGCCCTTGAAGCCATCATTGAGCCAGCATGCAGCCACGAAGTCCTGCATGCTCCTCGATGATCCTGCAAGCCGCTACGAAAAGAAAAAAGGCGGAGGGGGATGGCGGGTGGGGCTAACGGATGACGCGTAACGCTTAACGCATAACGCGTAACGCATAACGATTGGTAATGACAACAAGGAATCAGAATTCGGAATACTCGACCCAGCGTTTGCACAAATCCAAAGCAATCATTTCCTCAGCGAAATCTTTACCATCGATTTCGACATCAGCCAGAATTCGTGAATACATATCGCAATGATGATCAGCGATCAATTTAACTTGTTTATGAAGAAGTCGCTTAACGGCGTAATCCCGTGCGATTTCTCCGATCTTTTCATTGAGTTCTGGGCAGGCGAGTTTTTTTATTCTTATTATCTTATCGGAGGCATCAGTTCGGATAGAATCACCATCGATTACTTTCGTCACGGTAGCCATTGTAGACTCGAAGGGCGAGAAAACAATGGCTTTATTCGCATCGATATGACTTTGAAAAGAATCGCAATAATCCCCCAAAATCAGGAAATGGAGTGGACTGACGAGAAGATATGCTATTTGGGGCTTTCTGATTAATCCTAGTTGAATCTCTTCTAATTCGATCTGCTTTTCCATTGCCCCATAGAACCGATTGAATACTTGAAGGAAGAGCGGAAAAGCGGCTTGTTCAACCAATACGACTGTAAGCGAAATCAAGGAATCAAGAATTATAACTATATACGAGACCTTATGAGCGGTCGATTTAAGAATGATCATAGCTGCGATACCAAGAGGCCCACCTTTTGCGACGGGTGCATGAACAAGCGATTTACAAATAATCTGTCGCGAAAGAGTTGCAAGCCCCGCAGCTCTGAAGGTATTAGCGGAATGAAGTGGCATTTTAACTCTCCATGAGAAGCCAGCGGAACTCTTTAATCTTATCCTTTTCGATGAGGACATTCTCCTCAAAAGTCAACAACCCTCTGCGAGGACTGACATATCGAAGTGCGAACGTATGGGTTCCTGGTATCAAATCGGTAAAAGTATGGGGCGTGAGTTTTAGGGTTTGATTCCCATCAATATGGATGTCCGCATTGCTTGGCGAAGAGACTATTCTAATCCCGTATTTCTCTTTTACCTTCTCTTTCTCATCTATCCATGCCTGCCACGAACTGGCCTGATCGAAAGAAGCCTGAGCATAATTAAGATACGTGTTGCGGACATAAGGAGCCATCTTGCCCCAAGAATTGCAGAACTCTTCTAAATTTGTTGCAGCAATTAAGAAACTCTGCCTCTGTATTTTAACTTCTTCGACTAATCCTTCTCTAATCAATGTGATAATACCGAATCCACGTATTTGGAGAGCCTCCTCTTGAATGAACATCATAAAGGCGACAGTCTGCATGATCTCAAACGCGAATTTAGTAATCTCAAGGACAAGAGCTCCCTTCTGCCCCTTTTTTTTTACTGCCATTATTCGAACCACTTCTCTTCAAATTCTTTTATATGGGAAATAAGATGAGTAGCATAATCTTCATAGGCAGTCTCACCGGAGAAGTTGGCGCCGCAAAAAATACATTTAAACGGGGGAATTGTAAATCCTTCGAGATCAACAGATGTGAACAAATCCAGAATAGGCGCGGAAATAGATTCTACATTAGCACCAAAAATGGAAGAAACTAAAGAATCAAACCAGGACGGTTTCTCACCAAAAACAACGGTAAACTCTTTAAAATCGTCAACTATATCTGGCGTGGCTACTTGACGTACTTCTATCCGAAGCGGCCATTCAGTGCCTGGTCCTATAAGCGATGGAGCGCGAGCTGAGAGCGTGTTAAGATAATCATCAAAACCGAATGACGCACCGGCATCAATATCCTGCCAGTGAGTGTCTGGCTCCGTATTAAGAATCTTGCCATTCGCCGTTGCTATAAGATATACCTTTACTTTTGTATCGGTTGTGCCAGAATTAAGAATTGTGCACGGCACTTTTAGCATCTCATCAGGGAGGATTGATGTAGGTGGGATGAAATCTGAGAAGATGACGGTGATAGGCGGGGGTGTCGGCGTTAACGTAAACGAAATCGTTTCTGATCCTCCTTCGGCTAAAGTAACTGTTTGTGGATCGGGTTCTTCATAACCATCTTTTAGTACCTTGACGTTGTGAGTTCCGACAGGTACGCCAAGTGTGATATTTGTTTGATATCCTGCATAAATATATTCGCCTGTTTGAGAGTACTGAATATAAATTTTAGCTCCAGATGGCGTTGAATTTACCGTGAGTTGCGGTAATGCTTCTGGTGTCACCGTTACCGTACCAGTACATGTATCGCCTTCATAATCATCGTCAACATCAAATACCGCGGTGTATGTGTACGAGCCTGCTGCAGGAACTTGACTTGCTAAGTACGTTACGCTTACGTCACCATCGTCATCCGTTACACTAAATAGCAACTTGTTATTAAAGTCGAATGTTACTATCTTACCGGGCAGACCAACATCACCAGAATCTTTCAGAGTTGCTTTTAAGATCACTGAACTGCCTTCTTCTGCTACTGACGGATGGCATGTCAAATCTGTCTCTTCTTTTTCTGATGGTTCTGGTATTGTTCCTGCTACTACTGCATAGGGATATGAATCAACAACCGAAACATCATCTCTATCTATCTTAGCTAATTTCAACGTTACTTCGTCTCCGACATTACCAGCAAACAAAACCTTACCTGTAAGATCACCGCCCTTCTTCATCTGACTGCCATCCTCAGTCTTGCATGCCCCACCAATCCACGGCTCGCCTCGATAGAAATAGCGGTACGGGTAGTCAGGCGGTAAAAATGGCGTATCATCAGGATTCTGCATTTCATAATCTATTCGTACCCACTTACCATCCCAATACGGCTCGCTAACTGATTTCCATGATTCTGCTCTTGGTTCTGTCACCGTTACCGTACCAGTACATGAATCGCCTAAATATTCATTCTCTTCGCTAAACTCAGCAGTGTACCTATACGAGCCTGCTGACGGTGCCAATGCTGCGGGTATAGTCACACTCGCATTGCCATCGGTGTCAGTCGTGCCTGTCATAGTAGCACCGCCGAAATCGAAGGTTAGCACCTTATCAGGCAGATCATAAACAGTAACGCCATCATAAGCTTTTAGGTTTGCTACTATAACGATTTCATTCCCTTCTGCTGCTATTGATGGTTGGCATGTCAAATCTGTCTCTTCCTTGGGAGGAGGTATCGGAGTTGGTTGTGCATAAGTTACATAGTGACTAGGAGACCATGCTTTGGGATCGCTGTAACTGTACAAGAGGACTCGACCATAGGAACCTAATCCATCTAAGTCGGCTGCAGTAACCGTGTGATTCGCGGCACACCATCCAGTCCCGTCGCGTGTGAGGCCAATTAGAACGTCCTGAAACGACCCGCCATAATAATCTTGAAAACGTAACCAGATCTCAACACCATCCTGCATCGGATCGCCATTCCAGTACGCATAACATCCTACCTGGATTGTATCTCCTATCGCTATTGGGCATCCTGTTGTTAGGATGTTACAATGTTCTACACCCCCCCTCCAAACTTTTAGTACGTTATCATCTATGTGTGCCATTTTTTATCACCCTTTAACGGAAGAACCAATGTTCATCTAAAACTATTTTTTTAGATTTAAAGGTTTCACGTAAATAGTCGAACTTGCAATGAGCCGTTTCCATCGCTTCTAACCAGCTATTGCCCCAGCGTTTACTATTTAAATTGTTTATCTCGGTGAAAAGTGAATCGTCTAAAACCGATATAACCGCCGCTATTGCTCGTGACAGTACAAAGCCTGCCGTTGACTCTTGCGGATAGCTTTTCTTGAACAGATGCCCAACAGTCGTATTTACATCTATTAGGGTTGGATGCCCCAAACGATGCAATCTCATGCAGAGCTCCTCTTCAAAACCGACGCCATCTACTGGAATGAACCCTATAACCGACGCTTCAAATGTACGCTTCTTCATTAACATGAAACAAGCGGAACAAAAAGGCGCTTCAAAAGGCACCGGCGACTGCTTGCCAATCCAATGCCAATCGAAACTTGGCGTGAAATAGCACCCATATCCGATACCGCTACCATTCGATACGCATTCCGGGAAGCTATTTGGCTGGACTCCCGGAGCGATAATCGCATCTGGATTTTTAGTCGAAAGCTCTAGTAAATTGGATAAGTCCGTAAAGCAACAGTGAGAATCCATGAAAAGTAACGAGTCACCGGAAGCTTCTGACGCCCCTACGTTTCTCGCTGTGCCCGAACCGTGGATGTCGCATACGTTCCTTATTGGAAATGGGAACTCTTTTTGATAAACGAGAGCGCCATGCGCTGAAGTAACGATTATTACTTCCAGATCGGTAGGATAAATATGCTTTTCTATCCGATTGAGCATCGGTAAAATATGGTAAGGTTCATTGTGCACAGGCATGATTATGCTTAACATTACTCGAACTCCACTTTTAATACAAAGTTCTGCACACCGCGGACATATTTCCATTTACGCGGCGTTTCAAATTTTTTATCTATTAATACGTGATAATAGAATAGCTTCTTCTTGCCGGGCCACCACTGTTCCCTTTCTTCTTCACTGACTAAATGCTTTGGCGATAAATCCTTGAATTCTTTCAAGTCGATTTCAACTGGCGAATCTAATATAATAACACCATAACAGAGCTTACCTGAAAGAAGATATAGTGGTTCGCCTAAATGTGCCGCGAATCTTACGCTTTTGACTATCGCTCTTTTCCTGTTTCGCCAGATTAGTTCACCATGCGGTTCTACGAGGTAAAGACCTGTATAATCGTTTTTAGAAAGTGCCGCTAAAGTCGTCTCTTTACCTTCTACCGTTTCAAACGGCATTTTTAACTTTTCTCGCGCTTCTTTCCACGTGATTAACGGCTTGCCTTCTACAAGCGTATTAGAAAGCGAAATTATGTCCGCCACTAATTGTGGGTCCGCTTGTGGTAAGACTGGCCGCCAAGTTAGTTCCACTTTGCCATCGCATTTCTCCTTTTCGAGTACCGGATCGAAGATCTGCTCTTCTACCCACGATTTCGCACGCGCCTGGAGTGGTTCCAATACGAGTGATAGATTGCGTTGCAGTGCTTGGGCAGTTGTTGCATACTGCTCGTCGCCTGACAGGAATCGACGCGGGATGCCTGATAGCACAATTATTTGATCAAGGAAAAACTCTGGGATGCTTTGTATATTCATTGGGAATTGAGATTCGATCGTGCTTACATCATACCAATACGGATGTATGTACTGACTGGCAGCATCTAAATCTTGTACCTGTTCAGATACCGTGTTGATATCGTCGGCTGTTGGCGGATGGTCAACATCACCAACTGAAATGTCCCTGGTTGGCAGCCCGTGTTTATAAAGACCTTGCGCAATTGCGTATTCTATGTTGGATAATCGCTCGATCGTTTTGTACATCGGCAAAAGTAAAGGGATGCCCAAAAGCTCATCGCCAATCGTCTCGAAAATTAAATGTGCAACTTCAACTCGTGGATATTTGATTTCATATGGCGTATCTTTCATATACACATACCCGATTGGTTCACCAAATTCGCCCAGACTGATCGCGCCACGCGTTTCGCGCTGAAAATCTGTGTAGGCTGGATGCAAGGGTGAAAGCTTGACTATTTTATTCCCCGCTTTATTTGGGATGAGATGATATAACGCATTTCCAAAAACGTCACAATCTATGCATGCGTTCCTTAAAATCGTTTTGAGGTCCGCATTGAGCGGTGAATTGTTCTTTATATTAATTAGGAAATCATCGATGATATTTTTAGTTTTTTCGTCACTAAAATCCAATGTGAACCCACGAGCAACTAAGAGATCCGCTCTGAAATGCAACGCCCGATTGACGATCGGATGAGAAAGATAAGCCGTCTTCAAATCCTCTTTTGTTATATTGAAATCCGATAAATTGTCCTTTTCCATTGATGCAACCGAATAAGTAGGATAACTGGCTGGGCGGAATATATCCGTAAACTTTGAGAGCCGCTTTAAAAGGCGCATAATATAAAGTTGAATATACTATATAAATAACTTTCTTATCAAAGCATTAGTTTCACCTAAAAAATTAAAGGAAGAAGAAATCGGTGTATATAACGCGTTGAAAAAAAATTAAAGGAATGACCTAAAATGATGCCGAAAAAAGAAGAGCTGGAAAAGTTGAAGCTACAAGGAACTTTTAGACAGATGGATAAATTAATGAAAAAGCAGGCAGGAATGGCGAAAGAGTTGGAACGTTTAACTCATTCTAACACTCCTTCGAAACGTGGAACGAAGAGATTACAGTGCAGATCTTATCCGTTAGACGCGAAAATATTAATCGATGGCGAACATACAGGAATCGTTACGCCACATACTTTTGAGGATTTGGAGGAAGGTAAACACGTAATCGAAATGCATTATGTAGATCCAAGCACCGCTGAAGTAATATCGAAGAAGGAAGAGGTAGAAATAAAAAAAGGTCATCGCGTAGTATGTATACTCGATTTTATTGAACAAAAAAACGTTTCGAGATTAAAGAAAAATGATCGCAAAAAATAAAATAACAAAAGAAGAGTTTGAGTATGGGTACGCTCAACGATCAGGCTTAACCGTTGACGAATTACACACTTTAGGATTACGCGCTGAGCCGTGCGATTGTGGCGCGGACAATTGCCGTGGATGGAAGATGGTTCCAATGGTAGAGCAGCGCGCTTTATTTATGCCATTTAAAAATCAAATAGTTCAAGAGGAATATCAGCATAATTGGTATTTAAGAAAGAAAGCAGGATTGCCCACTAAAACAAAACCAATATTATCGCCCGAAGAGAAACTTCTACGTAAACTGAAGCTAAAGAGAGTACAAGACAAACTCATTCGCCAAAAAAAAATAAACTTATAGATGATGTTTTTGGGAAATATTGCTTCTTCTGCGGTTATGATAGCCGTTTAACAATTCATAGAAAAGACGGTGAAAATCACACAAGATTTTCAGGGTTATCTAAAAAAGAACTAATCTCTGAACTGACAAACCACCCAGATGATTATGTGAGACTCTGCTATAAATGCCACAAGAGCGTCCATTGGGTCATGAAATATTTAGGGTTGTCGTGGGAACAAATTTCGGACTTGAAGGTTGCCAAAATATAAATGCTCTGGGTTCGAATCCCAGCCGGTCCATAGCAATGTCAACAACAGAATTAGAAAGAAAACTCTGGAAAGCAGCAAATATATTAAGAAGCGATATGGACGCCGCCGAGTATAAACACGTTGTATTAGGTTTAATTTTCTTA
>JAUWND010000056.1 GCA_030612835.1 Candidatus Methanophagales archaeon
AGGGAATCTATCTAATAAAGGACATTTTGGAGCTGGAAACCCCGCCCGAAGGCATCTCTCCTGATGTATGGGCATTAATAACCGAAGATGCAAAAAGAGTATCAAAATCGGAATGATAATGGCGAATTAAAGATTTTCACCATCCTACCCCATCAACACCTCCACCTTCCCCTGCACCTCAATCGTCCTCGCAACCGCCTTCGCCACCCTCATATAATGCCCCATCTCCACCAGTGATAATTTTCGCCCTTTCCTATCCATCAAATACTTATCCAGCACCTGATACCCACCGATTTGATACTCCCACACCGCTTTTGAAATCCCCTCGAAATACTGCCCTTTGTTAATTCAAACCTGCTGGCTATTCTCAATAATCTACCCATAGGAAGCTGAGCCAATGCAACTAAAAGACTTCCGCACTATTTATCCAAATATCCAAATCCAAATTCCTTCGATAATCATAAAAGTTTATATGATCGGAGTCATACAGTAAAATGAGAGCGATGCTGAAGAAGATAGAGATAAAAAATTTCAAAAGTCTCAAGGATTGCAGTATCGAGTTGAGAGATTTTAACGTGGTGATTGGCCAAAACGCCTCTGGTAAAACGAATTTTGTTGAGCTGTTCAAATTGTTGAGGAAAATATATGCAGACGGAGAACCTTTTCCATTCCTGGATTGGTGGGGCTATGACAATGTTGTGTGGGATAGAAAAGAAGAATTGCCGATAACAATAAAGTTGTTCTTCGCATCGAATGGCTACAATTACTCGTTTGAAACGATTTTTACGGGTGTAGGCGGTAAATTCCAGATATTGAAGGAAGCGTTGGAGATAGAAGGCATTTTATCGCTTGAAATAGAAGGGGAATGGCTGAGAGTGCGACACGACGAGAAATTCCTTGAAGATGCCTGGGTGAAAATTCAAGGTATGGATGAGAGTAATTCTTCACTCCATGAATTATTGGAGAAAAGAAAAGAGGATTTGGTAGAGCAAAGCGTCAAAGTGGACAAAAAAACTACCCCTTATTGTGTGTTTGAGGGTTTGGGTAGCCGGTCATTTTCTTTTTATAAAAACTTGGCTTTGGTTGAGGCAAAATATGAACGACAAGTAGAGCAATATCCACTGTTTATTTTAGAGCCTTCCATAGGGGAGGGCTTCGAAATGGAGCCGTTTTCATTGTTTGCAAACTGGGAAATCCAAGAATTTATAAAAAACATCACAATTCTAAAGGGATTGGACATAAGAAAAATGAAAGAGCCGTACAAGCAAAGAAGAGAAGTTCGTATCTCTGAAGAGGGAGACAATATTTGTAATATTCTGTATAACCTGTTCTTAAAGGAGAACAAAATACCTGATAGAGTTGATTCGTTACTGTCCTATATATTTCCGGATACGAGCTTGAGATTTGAGTTGACGCAAGATGGAAGGGTTTTGATGAAAGTATTTGAGAGATACGCATCAGGGCGATTTTTAGAAGTGACTGCTCCAGGAATCTCTGACGGCTTTTACAAAGCATTGACGATTTTTACCGCTTTAGAATCGGAACCGAGTTTGTTAGTCGTGGATGAGGTAGAGAATTCGTTGCACGCAAAGGCTCTGGAGCTGCTAATAGACGAGTTGAAGATGAGCGAATGCAGGACGATATTGACGACACATTCTCCTATGGTTGTGGACATAGTGGAGCCAAAAGATTTGATTTTGGTGGAGAAAGGTGATGAAGGAAGTGTTTTTAGAAGATCCGAGAAGCCAGAGGAGGTGAGAAAGGAGTTGAGTGAAAGAGGGATAACGCTAAGCGAAAGATGGCTTTATGGTAAGTTGTGAGATATTTTCAGAGGATGCTCATGGTCCGGAATTTTTTTTGATAAAATTGTCGTAGTGGTGGATGCGGATGGCCCAGCGAACAGAGAGGATGTCTTCAAAAGGGTTGATGTTCACATTGCGAAGGAGATCAAGAGTAAAGTAAATGTGATAATCCTGGATTACGAGTTGGAAGAATGGATATGTTACAGTTTCGGAATACAGCTCGGAGCGGATAAGCCTTTTAAAGCTCTTAGTGACAAATGTAAGGAAAAGAGGGGATCTAAGGGAGGGTATAAGAAATGGCAATTGCCGAGATTCGTGGAAAATTTGGATTTCAACGCATTAAGAAGAAATTGTCACTCATTTGAGGATTTTGTTAGCATATTACTTGCGGGTAAATAAAACCTCTTCCACCACCCTCTGCACCTCAATCGTCCTCTCAATCGCCTTCGCCATTTTTCTGTAATGCACTATCTCATCTAATGATAATTCCCGCTTCTTCCTATCCTTCAAATACTTCGCCATTACCTGATACCCACCAATTTGATACTCCCACACCGCTTTTGAAACACCATCGAAATACTATACTGCTCCTTGTTGAAATATACCCTTCTGGTTTCTTCATCGTAACGGACTTTCTCCACCGTATTCGAGCCGCTCACCGGAAATCCTATTTCTGTCTCGCTCAAAGAAGGATGCTTAAGCAAATGCAGTTCTACGAGTTCCTTGCCAAGCTCGCTCAGGTTCTTGAATTTTTCGTAATCATGAGGTAGAGGAACACGTGGAAAATCAAACTTCAGAAATTCCGCGTAGCGTTTGCGATAAGTGGACGAGTAAAGAACGGCATAGATGTAATAAAAAGTCTCTTCCGGTGTTGGTTCTGTGCCCAGTGCTTTTTTTTAGGCTTCAACATTTATATACCACTAAAGTAAACATAGTATTATGTCTACAAAAACCGTATATAGTATAAGAGTTCCAGTGGAATTACGTAAGACGATGGAAGAGCTGAAAGAGATAAACTGGCAAGAGGAAATAAGACGGCTGGTGGAAGAGCTGGTCAAAACAAAGAGTAAGGAAAGACTACTTGCTGATGCAAAGGAGATAAGGAAAGCTATGAAGGCAGACGTGAGTGCTGCTGAACTAATAAGGGCAGATAGAGATGGCAGATGAAGTAATTCTTGATTCGAGTGTTATTGCAGCGATTTTTTTTAAAGAAGATTCTTCTGGTAGGGCAGAAACGGCTGCGGAGTGTTACGAATTGATAACTGTTGACCTTGCGATTGCAGAAGTGGCGAATGTTGCCTGGAAGAGAGTAATGTTCTTCGATGAATCAAAGGAGATTGCATTAAAAGCGCTACGAAGGAGCACAAATTTTATTATTGGTGCATGCGAGGTTATCAGTACGCGGAAACTGCTCGAAGATGCTTTTGAAATTGCGATAGAGGATAAAATTACAATATATGATTCCTTTTTCATTGCAGCTTCAGAAAGAGAAAAGGTGCCTCTTTTGACTACGGATGGAAAATTATATGAGAAAGTAAAGTCAAAGCGGAATGTGAAACTAATATAAGGGTGTGTCAAATGAGCACATCGAGAAATGGGGCATATAAACCTTTACATTTAGATAGCCCACTTTTAGCCCATTGCCACAATCCCATACACTTCCTCCACCTTCCCCTGCACCTCAATCGTCCTCGCAATTGCCTTCGCAACCTTCATGTAATGCTCTATATCCTCCAGTGATAACTCCCGTTTCTTCCTATACATCAAATATTTCGCCAGCACTTGATACGCACCGATTTGATACGCCCACACCGCTTTTGAAACACCACTGAAATACTGCGCCTTATTGAAATACACCCTTCTGGTTTCTTCATCGTAACGGACTTTCTCCACCGTATTCGAGCCGCTCACCGGAAATCCTATTTCGGTCTCGCTCAAAGAAGCATGCTTGAGCAAATGCAGTTCTACCAGTTCCTTGCCAAGTTCGCTCAGGTTCTTGAATTTTTCGTAATCATGAGGTAGTGGAACACGTGGAAAATCAAACTTCAGAAATTCCGCGTAGCGTTTGCGGTAAGTAGGCGAGTAAAGAACAGCGTAGATGTAATAGAAAATCTCTTCTGGTGTTGGTTCAGTGCCTAAAGCTTCTCTTAAGGCTTTTAGAAACTCTTTAGAGAAGTTTGGTGTGCGTTCTGGTTTGGATGCCTCTTCAACTAACAACTTTCCTTTCGATTCATCTGGATAGAGGTAAAGTGGAAATTGTTGGATGATGCCCTTGCTGCTTAAAAAAGCTCTATTGTCCACCATATAGGGGGTAACTAAGAAATGTGTATATTCTTCATCTAACGCTACTTGTCTCATAGCACAAAGAGAAATATTCTCTTGCACCATATGCCGCATGACTCTTTTTACAGTTCTCCACACTACCGAATCATGCCAAAAGATCCACTGGGGATCAAAAGGGCGATAAAGAACGGGCTTGATAAATCTTTTCAAATCAGAATCAGGGATGGGCTGGAGCATATTCCAAGCTTTTCTGATACTCCACCCTTTCTTTTTTCTTATATCGAAGGATTGATGAAGTTCTTCATCTGAAATATTGCTGTTTTTGAAGAGACGTATCCTCTCTTCTAGCTTAGTCTTATCCATATCTATTACAAAATTATCTCTAGCAGTAGTCATCCCGACACCATTCAATGGGAAAATATCTGTAATCTTCCAGTATTTCTCATATTCATCCCAATAGGTGCCCTTAATCGGCACGAAGAAATAAAACGGACTCTTTGGCTTTACTTCTCCCCATTCCGTGGTTGTCAGGGCATTTCGCAGAAGCCACTTGTACTTATCCTCACGCAGTCCCCACAAGTCAGCATAAAACACTTTTGCTGTCCTCCCCCCGGTATCTTTTTTCTTGATGAACAACCCGATAGCCACACCCTGCCTGATGTCAAATACATTTTCATCCTTGCTACCGTCAGGGCATTTCTCCTTCTTCCGTGAGTTCCCGTGCAAATTCAGCACATAAATCTCATCAAAACTATTCATCAAGGATTGGCGCATACCTCTGAAAGTAGGATTGTCCAAATAACCGTGGTTCGTGATAAATCCTTAAACCCCTTCCCCTGTCTGATCTATCTTCCACTGGCCGAATCTGATAAATTTGACGTAATCATCTTGAAGCCACTTGGGGTTCTTTTCGCCAAGAGGCTCGCCATCGGCTTATTTGTAATCATCTATTAACCCTAAAATTCATTCTCCTTTGTTCTCGGACATGCCGAAATAAGGCGGATTACCAAGTACAACCAGAATCGGCTCCTTCTCCTTCACGTTCATCGCTTCTTGACCTTCCTCTGTAAGCTGCGGTAGCAAAAGTTCCTGTTCCGGCTCTTTCATCTCCAGCGTATTCGTAAGATAGAATTGGAATCGCTCATCTTTTGAGAATTCATATTCCCACGCTTCTAACGCCATCGCAACCCTGAGGTGACCAATTATGTAAGGAACGACTTGAAGTTCAAAGGCATAGAAATCACGTAGGATATGATTTTTTATGTTCAACGGAATCAAACCACCCATGCGATTGTCCAACAATTCGAACTCTGCTTTTCTAAGGGCTTGAATTATGAACGTTAAAGTCCCAGCCGCAGGGTCAAGAAGTTTCAAGCCTTCTTCTGCAAGTCCTTTCTCTTTACCGAACTTATCCTTCAACAGTTTGTGAATGGATTTAACAATGTAATCCACCACTTCAGGAGGCGTGTAATAAGTAAAGGCACATTGCCAGGAATAAAATTCCACGCATTCTCTTTATTTATCGCCGCCTTTCCCGCCATTATCTTTGCTGCGAAAAGACCGTATGTAATAGTCTGCGCATACAAGTCAACAAATCGCTCCTCTGTCAAACTCCCAATAAGCGTTCTCCTAAAAACCTCGTAAAAACTCTCTAACGGTATGGAATCCCTATCTCGCCTTTCAAGCACCTCTTTTAATATATGCCTCGAAAATTTCGTTTTGTCTCCTAGCGTAGTCGCAAGCGCAGAAGCAGTCCTTATCGCCGGTGTGGAAAAGCTGTAATATGCACTGAGAAGCCCACCGAGAGAATCCACATCTTCCGGAACCGGAGGTTTTAAACCGTGTAAAGCAATTGGCGAGCATAATTCCGTTTTCTCTACAAGCGCGCCATCTCGGTAAAGCCGAAATTCCAAGAAGTTCGTTACTATTAGATTCGGGAGCGCATTCAGGTATCGTTGGATTTGCTCCGAGTTCGCTAATTCGTGAAGATTTGCATCTGGCACTTTCGCTTCTATATGCCCTACAATCTCGCCATCTTTACGAATGAGAAAGTCCGGAATACCAACTTCTGTGCGTTTTGGTAAGACAAGAGCTTTTGCTGCTTCTTGCTCAGAGAACAGATGAGAATATTCTTCAAATAGCGCTTTTAATGCGGGATAGAAGCTCTCCTCTCTGAAGTTGCCGCCCGTGTAAATCTCATGGAGTTCTTTGAGGTATGCAGTAAGAACTTTCCGCAATTTGGCTTTTTCCGGCGTGGTCATGTCATGTTATCTATATGTACTATAGCTTAAAGCAATGATTTGATTTGATTTATATTTATCTGTGCTGTCTACTATATATTACAAGGAAGAACATAAACATCGACAGGGTCGTAGATGGATATAAAAAGGGCATTCCGTTGACGGAAATTGCAGCTATCGAGCGTGTGAGTTACAGCACTTTGAGGAACAGACTGCGTGAATCATGCATTAAACTGGAAACGCAGCTAACTGAGGATTAAAATCGCAAATCCCTGGCTTTTTTTGCGCTCTTTTCGACCCCATTCACATTTGCGTTTTGAGCGACTTTTTCGTTGTGTCGTGATGTTATTCTCAAAGTGGAAACTTTAGTGCATCGAGAAAATAAATTCTTGACGGCATAGGCGTGCACATATAGCCGAAAGAGTAACTTTATATACCCCTTTGCTTATTAACACAACAAAGGAGGTGAAAAAATGAAAAAGGAAAAAGATGAAAATAGAAAGAAAGTTTCTTCAGCGGGGATTTTTTTCCTAAAGAGCGGTTTTTTAGCATCGGCATTGGTGATAGTGATGTTGCTGTTCGTGGTTTCAGTAGCGCCAGTCAGCGTGGCAGAGCATCAAGTCTATGAAGGAATGACTAGCAACAGTGATAGCAATATTACATCAACCCCCGAGAGCATAGGCAGTGGCGTGTACTTTGAAAGACCATTCGGCATTGCTGTGGAGGCAGATGGACAGTTAGTAGTAACAGATCTCGTCCTCGATGCAGTCGTACGCGTGGACCCGGTTAGCGGTAACCGCACCGTCGTTTCGGATAACAGCACCGGCAGTGGCATTTGCTTTAAAAGACCAGTAGGCATCGCAGTAGAGGCAGATGGCAGTCTGGTGGTAGTAGATAAAGATCTGGAGGCTGTGGTGCGTGTAGACCCAGTCAGCGGTAACCGTAGTATCCTTTCGGATAACAGCACCGGCAGTGGCATTTGCTTTAAAGATCTTCGAGGCATCGCAGTGGAAGCCGATGACCGTTTGGTGGTGGTAGATAAAGACCTGGAGGCGGTGGTGCGTATAGACCCAGTGAGTGGTAACCGTAGTATCCTTTCGGATAACAGCACCGGCAGTGGCACTTGCTTTAAAGAGCCACGAGGAATAGCAGTGGAAGCCGATAGAAGCCTGATAGTGGTAGATGAAGACCTGGAGGCGGTGGTGCGTGTAGGCCCAGTCAGTGGTAACCGTAGTATCCTCTCGGATAACCGCACTGGCAGTGGTCCTGGCTTTAAAACGCCTAGAGACATAGCAGTGGAAGCAGATGGCAGTCTGGTGGTGACAGATCGTCGTCTCGATGAGGCGGTGGTGCGTGTAGACCCAGTCAGCGGTAACCGCACTATCATTTCAGAAGCCTGCGCAGAGAGTGGTCCTGTCTTTAAAGAACCACGCGGCATCGCTGTGGAGACCAATGGCAGTCTAGTGGTGGCAGATCGTGGCCTCAGGGCAGTGGTGCGTGTAGATCCAGTTAGTGGTAACCGCACTATCGTTTCGGGTGGTAGCACCGGACCGTAGACAGGGCTTTAACATAGGGACATCGTTGTGGAGGCGAATAGCCAGTTGGAGGTGACAATGCTAGCTTAGAGACAGAGGTGCATGTGCGTAGAAGGGGGTCTTTCGACTTCCGTCTCCCACCGCACCGTTGGATTTATCGGTGACACAGTAAACGAGATAATCGCAAGAATAAGCGGGTTAATAGAGCGAGCAATAGGAAAAGAGGTGCATCTGATATTCGCACAAGATTGGCATTCGCATGACGACAACGAGTTTGAGATAGGCTACTATTACAAATTCCGATGCGCTCTCCTTCTCTACTTAATCGTCTCTTATCATTTTTTAAAAAACCCCGTTCAATAAGGAAACTTTACCAAAGAAATATCATAGTTCATTTATTTATGTACAAAGGATTATGATTAGCCATGACCAAATTTGAAATACTGCACAAGGACTTAATGGGAAGAATAGGCAAGCTTCGCACGGCGCACGGAGACATCGAGACGCCGACGATTATGCCTGTAATAAACCCGAATATCGTGTCAATTGCGGCATCGGAAATGAAGAAGTACGGCGCCGAGATACTTATCACAAATGCGTATATAATTTACAGGAATAGAGACTTGCGAGACAAAGCGCAAAGAAACGGCATTCATTCGCTTTTAGGTACGGAAATACCGATAATGACCGATTCCGGGTCTTATCAACTCTACGAGTATAAAGACGTAGAGGTAAGCAACAGCGAAATATTAGAGTTTCAGCGTAGTATAGGCTCAGATGTGTGTGTGCCGTTGGATGTCCCGACACCGCCATACGTGAACTGGAAACGAGCGAAAGAAGATTTAGAGGTGACTTTGAGCAGGCTGCGAGAAGCTAGAAATCTAACACAGGATAACCTGCTTGCAGGCGTTGTGCAGGGTTCTACGTACGTAGATCTGCGAGAGGAGAGCGCGCGCCATGCTGCGGAACTCGGGTTTGATCTGTATGCAATAGGCGGTGTAGTGCCACTGCTGGAATCACACGGATTCGATAAACTGGTGGATATAATCATGGCATCGAAGCGGAATTTACCGCTGAACGCACCCGTCCATCTTTTCGGCGCGGGCCATCCAATGCTCTTCTCTTTAGTTGTTGCTCTGGGCTGCGACCTCTTCGATTCTGCTGCATACGCGATCTACGCAAAGGGTAAGCGGTATCTAACGAGTGACGGCACGAAGAAGCTAGAGAATTTACGCGTTTTGCCTTGTTCCTGTCCTGTATGCACCACATACAGTGTAACTGAGCTGCGAGAGAGTAAAGATTTACTGGCAGCGCATAACTTGTGGGTTACGTTTGAGGAGATGCGAATGGTAAAGCAGAGTATAGCAGAGGGTAGCTTATGGGAGCTATGCGAGAGACGATGCAGGGCATACCCATCTTTAGTGGACGCATTGAAGCGTATAACGAACTATTCGGCAGAGATAGAGAAATACGATCCCGCTACGAAACGCCCTTTCTTCTATCTCAGTGAGTTTTCCGCACATAGACCCGAAGTATTGAGATACTCTAACCGGCTGAACAGATTCGATATATCTGGTCATGTCTTGATAACGACAAAAGAAGAATCGGAAGTGGGAAAGTTTGACCATGTATTTCTTGTGAAACCGCCCTTTGGCCCTTACCCGGTTGAACTGAACGAGAGTTATCCGGTAGGACAATCGGAAATACCAGTTGTAATAGATGCCGAAGCTAAGACTGTTGCATTACAGAACGTATTGAAATTAATGGCGCTGAACAAAGGGAAAGCGAATTTCGTTTTCCAATATGATGGCAGTTGGGATGGGCATCCGCTGCTTGAAGAGATAGGTAAGTACGCAGAGCTTGTGAAATTCGCAAGACAAGCGACATAAATAAACTTTTTTCAAGAAAATAGATTATAGACACGGATTAACGCAGATTGACACTTAGCAGATGATAATGATCAACAATGTCACACTTAATTAAATCCGTGTAAATCCGTGTAAATCGGCGTCCTAAATTAAATAAGTAGAAGTTATACGTTATATACAACAATGAAATAATTGTGGTAGAAGATACAGAAATAGGAATAAGAGCAGCAAAATCAGCGGGATTAAACTGCGTGGCGGTACCCAATCAACACACAAAGAAGCAGGATTTCTCGTTGTTTATAAAGTATAACTCCCTTATCATCTTTAAATGATTTGGTGAAAGGAAGAAAGGGCGATGTAAGTATGGCAAGAAGAACGAAGGATTGGCTCAGACTGGCGGAAAGGGACCTTGAGCATTCCAAGGCGGATTTAAAGGAGAGATATTATGAGTGGGCTTGTTTCTCCGCTCAGCAAGCGGCAGAAAAAGCGTTAAAAGCACTCTATCAGCATTTGCACCAGTTAGCATGGGGACATTCTGTAAGAGAATTATTAGATATTTTTAGTGATAAATTTGATACTCGCGATTTAATGGAAGGCGCTAAGATATTGGATAAATATTATATCCCAGCAAGATATCCAAATGGATTCGATACCGGTGCACCAGTAGATTACTTCACTGAAAAAGAGGCAAAGGAGGCGATTGGCTATGCAGATAAGATCATCAGGTTCTGTAAGGATAATATCGCTTGATGTGGACAATATCATAAAAAAATTGAGAACTGGTGCTGAAGAATTAAAAAAGAGGGATAATAATGTGTTAGCGGTATTCCTCTTTGGTTCTTTGGCTAAGGGAGAGGCGGTTCCAGGTAGTGATGCCGATATTGTAATCGTTCTTAAAAAAAGTGAAAAGAGGATGTTATATTGATAGGATAACAGATTTTGTGGATTTTTTCAGTGATATAAATATTGGAGTTGATATTTTTCCATATACAATAGAAGAGATAGAGGAATTTAAAGAAGAGGGAAATAGTTTGATAAAAGAAATGATTCATACTAGATTTGCGTTAGCATAGTTTTGCATCGCTCACTCCTGTTGGTCATAAATAGCGTCGGTGTCACTGTATCCGGTAAGGAATTGCTCAGCCGTTAAGCGTGCCCATGCGTGTTCTTCGTACTGGGCATCCGTTGGTTTTTTGATCAAAACTATCACTCGTACCTCTTGCATACGCTGGAGCTCTTCAAAGAAGGCATCTGGTACCTCGAGTTTATATACAACAATAAATCAGTGTAATCTTGTGGTTAGGCGGCGGCGGCGGTTAGCTAAACAAACAACTCAAACGCCATAGTCACACCCTCCAAATTATCTGTTATCCATGACTTACCATCATAATACCATGCTTCTCCGCCGTTGCTTTTGTAATCTGCACCGAAGGTAAGGTCCTCTACCGTTATTACCGGCGAAACAGCATACACGATGCCGTTTGAGACCACCTTCGCAGTGAATTCGTACTTGCCGCTCTGCCATCCCATCAAGGGTATATAATTCAATTGGGTTTCGGTACGATTCAGAGACAGGCTAACGGACGAATAAAGGGTATAGTTCTCGGCTTCAAAAGCAACCTAAACCATCCCGTTCTGTTTTTATCGCTTCTACCTCATTCATGCTCGATCTTTGTAAATTTTTCTGCCATATACGATCTTAGGTCTTCTCGTAAGGAGCTTATTTAATTTAGGACGCAGATTTACACGGATTTAATTTCTTCTGCGTTCATCAGCGTTAATCTGTGTCAATAATTAACAGATGAATATAAATATCCAACGCACTATTAGTTGTTACAATGAAAATAGGTGCCGCTAATCCGCATTTGATCCTGCTACATCCGCCTGCGGTATATGATTTCAGGAAGCTTTTTTTCATGTACGGCCCTATTGCAGATGGAGTGCCATCAACGCCGTTATTCGAGATGTATCCAGTCGGATTCATATCGCTGATGGATCATTTAGAGAGCGAAGGGCTAAATGTGCGGATAATAAATTTAGCGGCACGAATGCTCGGCAGTGCTGATTTTGATGCTGAAATGATGATACGCAAGCTAAAGCCAAAAGCGTTTGGCATTGATCTTCACTGGTTAGCACATGCACAAGGCAGCCTAGAAGTAGCAAAGATATGTAAACGGTATCATCCGGATATACCAGTCATTTTCGGTGGGCTTTCTGCAACTTACTTCCACCGCGAGCTGATTCAATATCCGGAAGTTGACTTCATTATAAGAGGTGATTCGACAGAAGAGCCGCTCCTGCAGCTAATGCAGGCTATCATTAGCCGATCTTTTGACCTCGCAACCCTATCTGATATTCCGAACCTGGTCTGGAAGGACGAGGAAGTGCATATAAATCCACTCTCGCATGTACCCAACGAAGTGAAATTCTCAAATAACTATGTGAATGTTTTCAGATCCGCATTGAAATACCGTGACTTGAAAAGTCTCCTCCCATACCACGGGTGGTCGCGTGAGTGGCTTAGCTATCCGATAATGGCAGTGATAACCTGTCGTGGCTGCATGCACAATTGTATCTTCTGCGGCGGCTCCAAAAACGCACTCGCGGGATACTGTAATCGCAAGAAAGCTATCTTCCGAGACCCGAAATTGATAGTCGAAGACATTACAAAAATCATAGACTACACAAAAGCGCCCATATTTGTCATTGGTGATCTCAGACAGTCGGGAGACGAATATGCATACACCGTCTTAGAAGGTTTAAAAAGACTGAAAATAGTGAATCCGGTGGTGCTCGAGCTATTTGATACCGCACCAAAGGAATATTTCGAGGTTGTGGCCGACTCTATTGATAATTTCAACTTCGAAATCTCTCCTGATACTCATGACGAGCAAATAAGAGCGATAGTGGGGAAACAATACAACAATTCGGGAATAGAAGCGAACATAAAATGGGCGTTGGATTTGGGCTGCCGCAAATTCGATCTCTTCTTTATGATTGGTCTGCCCCATCAAACCTGCGACTCTGTTATGGCGACTGTTGATTACTGCGGGCACCTGATGAATGAATTTGGAACGAAAGTCGTACCATTTATCTTACCCTATTCCCCTTTCATTGATCCCGGCTGCATAGCATACGAGAATCCGGAAAAGTTCGGATATAAGATCCTATTCAAAACCTTTGAGGAGTACCGAAGAGCGATGTTATCTCCGAGTTGGAAGTATATCCTGAATTACGAAACCAAATGGATGGCCCGAGATGAACTCGTGGATTGCACTTACCAGGCTGGGTTGCGGCTGAACCGTCATAAGGCGGATTGCGGGTTGATAGACCACGATTCATACATAGCGAGGGAAGAAAAGATAAAACTCGCAATTGAGCTCACAGCGGCGATAGACGAGATAGAAACGATAACTAATGCCAACGTGCGACATGAACGATTGATGGAACTGAAACCAAAGGCTGATTTGATGCTTAGTTCTGTTATTAACGAGAAGCGTGGCATGGAGTGGCCTACTACGGGACGGAACTTAAAGCTCATTAATATTATCAAATCTATCCTGCACTAAGTAAACGCATACGGAGGTGATTTTTATCGTCTGAATTGAGGAATTATCATCAGATCTCGTGTATTGGGATTGGTATCGTGTTTACACAGATTTACACGGTACAGATTTTTTTCTGTGTTAATCAGTGTTAATTGGTGTTAATCAGTGTTAATCAGTGTTAATCAGTGTCAATATTTTATTTTATTTTGTTCTGTTCTGCCTCTGCGTTCTCTGTGTGCTCTGCGGTGAAATTCAAGGATACAGCAATTTCACTGTATGTACTTAACACGTGTTCTTTCTTTTTATACCTTTATATACTCCCTCGGATATTCATATGTTATTTATCTCGGATATTATATGCTATCTCGGATAAAGATATGCATACCAAAAAGGTAAAAATTTTGGGGATGGTGTAAAAATGCAGGTGATGGAGAGAAGAGAAGAGAACAAATCAGGCTTTCTGGAACAGGCTTCTTCTATGGTTTATGCTTCTGTGTTGTACGAAAATTCACTGTTTTTTTGTGTAAAAGGGGGGTGCTAAATTGTTAGATGAGTAAAGATGTGGATAAATCGGGGCAATCATGTGGGACTAAGGGCTTGCCAAGAAATAAGTTGACAATTTTATTAACTAAAAGTGCATATATATCATCATGGATGATATAGAAAAGCATAAAAATTGGCTAAAAGTTTTGGCACTGGCAGATGAATCGCTAAAACGTAAATTGGCTGCGGCTAAAGGGCACAATCGAATTTTCTAGTGATATAGGTATAACCCTCTTCCCATATCCAAATTTTTTTTGAAAGGAATTTTAGGAGAACCAAATAGCCCATACCCCAGCACAACCAATGATCCACAATTATGATTTGATCTTTTGCATA
>JAUWND010000141.1 GCA_030612835.1 Candidatus Methanophagales archaeon
CGGGATCGAGTTTTCTGCTGATAAGTTGCTCCCGGGTCGAACATTCTCATATAATGATACTCAGCGCTATCGGTTGGGAGCGAACTACCTGCAACTTCCCGTCAACCGCCCTCTGGTGCCGGTAAACAACAATCAGCGCGATGGAGCCATGCAGATCGGAGCATTCAGTGGCTCGGTCAATTACGAACCCAATAGCTTAGCTGGTGGTATGCCTATGGAGGCTCCGGCGGGTACATCTCGTGTACATCGAGTTGAGGGGGAAGTGACTCGGCGCAAGATTGGCATAACAAATGATTTCGGACAGGCAGGAGAGAGAATTCGCTCCTTGAGCAAGATGGATCAGGAACATCTGGTGGATAACCTCGTCTCGGATCTTATGCACATAGACAAACCGATCCAGCAGCGGGTGATTGATAACCTGACAAAGGCTGATCCGGAGTTGGGTAGAAATGTAGCGGAAGGTCTAAAGCTCTAAACATTGTATCTGGACATTGCCACAGTTCATTTACCGCAGAGAACGCTGAGTTCGCAGAGCAAGAAAATTGGTTCTGGTTGTGAAGGAGATCAATATCCCCCTATCCTTTTACCAGATTGCACAGGGGCTTGCAACACTTACTTTTGCTCTAAGTGCACGTCCAGTTGAGGGTATGGGATTTCAATTCCTTCTTCCCTGCGGAATGCCTCGAGAATACCATTTGTCAGATCCCCCTTGACTATCCAATAGTCTTCAGTATTTGCCCATGCCCTTAGTTGAAGGTTTACAGAAGAATCCGCCAATTCCGTGGTGACAATCGCCGGTTCTGGGTCCGTTAAAACTAATGAATGTGCTTTCATCAGGTACATTGCTACCAGAATCGCCTTCTTCAGATCGCTTTCATAACTTATGCCCACTGCGACATCAACTCTTCTCGTAGGCATTCTCGTGTGGTTAACTATCGCGCTCCCCCAGACAAGCTTGTTAGGAATTGTGATGAATTTATTGTCTTTGAATCCTGCAGGCCAAACCCTAAAACCATAGCTATAACTGCTGACAGACCAATAATAACGGAATTCATAGAAAACCCCAGCGCTTCGACAGCTAAAAGTATCACTATAACATAGAGCAACATGCTAAAGAATCTTGCCAGAAGTTCCGCAACGAGTCCTGCGAGTTTCGTTTTCTCTGATTTTTATAGATGGCTGTGGTTAATTAATTAGGATTAAGCTATTGTGACCGAGCGTTGAGGTAAGATGCAATGACATAATTGCCAAATCAAAATTTATTTATATTATCCACTATGCAATTTTCACCGACCCGCACCATATTTTTATTTTCTTGTGCTGAGTCTGCTGGAAAATCCGAATTTGCTTGAGCATGAATCTTTTGCAGATCTCCTTTTGGCAATATTTCACCTGTCTGAAGAATTGGCAGCCAGGGATACATTAGTGGGTTTGCCACAATCAGATTACGAACACATGGCGGGAGATATAAAGCGTGCTTACACGCTGCTAATTCGAGAATGGTTAGCCTATATGATGCACTTAAAGGATAACTATCCGTATCTGTTCTCTCTTCTTATAAGAACAAATCCTCTGGATGCAGACGCATCTCCTGTAGTGACATAGCCAGTAATTATACTCATGTGTGTAATAAAGACTTAAGTCGAATAAAAAGTCCTTTAGACGTTGTGCGAAATTGCAATTTGAAAGGGGGTTTTAAATATGAAACAATCCCAAAAGGCAAAAAGGGAAGGATATATATATATATATGGCAAAAATTTAACTAAAAGGAGGAAGAGGACAATGTTTCAATTTAAATCAAATGGAGCCAAAGAAGTAAAGCATGTATCAGGGCACAAAATTAGGGTTATTTCCATTTTGATGACAGTAATCCTCCTATTGGCGACTCTTCCCGGCTGTATCGAGGAGGAAGAAAGGTTGAAGGTGGCTGTCCTCTATATCGGTCCCATAGGGGACTATGGCTGGACATACGAAGGGCACTTAGGAGCTCAAAGGATGGCGGGGGAATTGCCCTATGTTGAACTCTCAGAAAGGGAGGAAGCTTGTGGTCCTGATGCTCCACAGATAATGAGAGAATGCGCTGAAACTGAAAACAAAGTAATCTTCTGTCACTGTTACAATTTCGGGAAATATATCGAAGAGGTAGCTTCGGATTATCCCGAAGTCATATTTATGTGGGGGGCTGGGATAGAGAAAAAAGCCCCTACTGCAGGCATATACTTTGGGAGGATGTATGAAGTCAGATTCTTGGCGGGTATGGTCGCTGGTGCCATGACCGAGACAAACAAGATAGGATACGCTGCTGCCATTCCAACATCTGAAGTGGTAAGGGGCATTGATGCCTTTGCCAAAGGGGTAGCCTCGGTAAATCCTGACGCCAAGGTCTATGTAGAATGGATAGGCGAATGGTATAACCCACCAAAGGAAAAGGAAACAGCTTTATCCATTATTGAGAAGGGATGCGACATTATCACCCACCATTCCGATTCTTATGCGCCAGCGCAGGCAGCAGAAGAGAGGGGTGTCTACTACATCAGTTTTGGCTCGGATATGAAAAGATTTGCCCCACATGTATTTCTAACTGGCAGTGTTTGGAACTGGACGCCCATCATGAGTGATATAGTGGAGGCGGTGCGTGAGGGAAGATGGGACCAGTATCCAGGTCAGGACTGGTGGTATGGACTGGCTGAAGGAGGAGTAAAGCTCGCTCCCTTTAGTGATTTGGTTCCTGAGGATGTGAGGGAGATGGTTGAAGAGAAAAAGCAAGCGATCGTCGAGGGAAAACTCGAAGTCTTTCCCGGGATGACTGACGAAGAGCTACGAGAGATTTATTATTTCGAACCGAACGTAGTAGGTAAGTTCCCTTGAGCGTAACAATGAGTTTTCTCGGGCAGAGTGAAAATGAACAAAAACACTCGATAAAATTCGTGTTTGGATGACAAATAAACCCTATAACTCCTTTAAATCGAAAAATAAGGAAAAAAATTGCTAACTTTTGGGTTTTTACACAGTCTGACATTAGGCGAACTCATAAGCAAAAGGTTTATAGCGGAAGAAGATAGTAGGGAATGGCAAGGCATATGCTCGCCCAAAAACTCGAAAACGATTGAAGTTAAGTTAAGTATAAATACATTTTTCATATATAAAAATAAAAAATGGGGGGTATAAGACTTAGGAGAGCTATACCTTTTTTGGCGTTATCAACACACTCTTTACGAAACGTTCGTAAGTTTCTGGATTCAATCTAATCTCCCCCAGCGTATAGAAACTCAGCTCTCACAAATTTTTCGTAGCTTTCCGGACTCATTCCACCGCACATAGGGCACCAATAGACCTCTGAATTTTCTACATCATTCCCACTATTATCTAGTGTCTTAAATACATAACCCGGGTGCTGCTCCTCGCATTTCTCACAAAGCTTCTCATCCACTCTGGCAACGATCTCGAAAAGGCCAACCTTCTTTCTATACTCCAGTGGTTTATCAGAGATTTTCTCCCATTCAGACGGGAACTTCCCGTATTCTTCATCCATCTTTCTATTTACCTCAATTAAACTTTGGTTCGAAGATACATATAAAGGTATAGCATTAATAAATTCTTCGTGAGCTTGTGGTACAAAACAAAAGATAGAGAAGTGATATAAAACAATGAACAGAAGAGCAATAAAAGAAGAAATAGGTGGAACTTGGCATGGTTAGCATTCGACTGGTTGAGGAACCCGATGAAGAGTCCGTGTATGAGTTGGTTACTACTTTGATGGCAGTATCGCTTGACCAGAAGTCGTTTCATGATGTCTTCGTTCAAAATCTTCATAACAACAATGTGCTGTACTATGTTACCGAGAGCGATGGGTGTGTTGTAGGCTTTGCAAGTCTACATATCGAGCCTCAGCTACATCATGCCGGACTGGTGGGCGAGATACAGGAATTGATTGTGCATGAAACAGTCCGTGATAAGGGTATCGGCGCTCAACTCGTGTCGCGTCTTGAACAGGAAGCGGAGAAACGAGGTTGTGTGTCTATCGAAGTGACGACGAAGAATTTTCGGATTGATGCACAACGATTTTACGAACAGGTGGGCTTCAAGCGAACGCATGAGAATTTTACAAAGAATTTAAAGTTCATAGAGCATACATAAAATTTTTTCTCACAAAACTCATCCTGTGAACTTATATATCCCTATAAGGCGTTATATCGCAGCCCGTACAAGTAAGACACATCGTCTGCGAGACCTCTACACGAAGACCATACTTATCCAATATTTCACGTGTCATTAGTGCGAGTTTAAGCAACCGCTCAGCATCGGGTCTTGTTGCCTCAAGCTCGTCTTTGCGTAAGGGTTGTATGGTTATTGGACGTAGAACGGGTATTACACCCATCGCTGCCAGATACTCAACTCCTTCACGCACGCATTCGTCCGTCTCACCGAGTCCAATGATAAAGTCTTGATTTTACCTTGCAACTTTGGAACCGAGCAGAATTTACAGTCATAGATACAGCGTTCACTCAGTGTGATGTATGCTTGCTCCGGACAGTGCGCGAGTACTGGCTCAATTTCGCCTCTTACCAACTCTTTATTGTCTTTCAGGATTATAAAATCGTTGTTTCCCTTTATCATCGTAAGTGGCGAGTTTTTGTTGATGTCTAAGCGTACTCGATGGCCACTGGAAGTAAAGAATATTGATTTTTGTCCTGTGCCGGGACCTGCGGCTGATGTGGACGTTCCTGTAAGTAGTGATGCATCTACGTTCACGGTTCCTGTTGCGAGTAGTTCGGCTTTTAGATTTGCGTTTAGTTTTGGCATTTGATCACGCTTCGTTTAACTTAGCTTTCAGCTCCTCTATCATGAAAACAGGCATTGTAGGATTACCTTTAAATAAGAGCTTCGATTTCCTCATCAGTAAAGTCCAATTGACGTCTCCGAATAAACCCAGTCATGCGAAGGTCGCACATGCTCTACGTCCTCTATAAGAAATTCCCGGAGAACTTCCAGAGGAGCAGGTCGTATTTCCTCCTCTAACTTTTCCTCTTTTATGTAAGAAAGAAATTCTTCACACGCCTCTTGCAGCATCCCCCTTGCTTCCTCAATGCTCTCTCCCTGACTGGATACGTTGAGTTCCAAGCATAGCGCCACGTAATAATCACCCGCTTTTTTTATTATTCCTGTCAATTGCATATTTATCT
This sequence comes from Candidatus Methanophagales archaeon, assembly GCA_030612835.1. Taxonomy (GTDB): domain Archaea; phylum Halobacteriota; class Syntropharchaeia; order Alkanophagales; family Methanospirareceae; genus Methanophaga. Next base: position 5,184 of record JAUWND010000141.1, read on the forward strand.
ACCTCTATCACTTCTAACCATTTGCTTATTTATTATCTTTTAGGATTATAAAATCATTGTTTTCTATTGTCATCTTGAGTTGCGAGTTTCTGTTGATGTCTAAGCGCACGCGATGACCATCGGATTTAAAGAAGAGGGATTTTAGCCCTGGACCTGGACCCGCCGAAGATGTGGATGTTCCAGCAAGCACTGATTCATCTACATCTACGCTTCATATTGCGAGTAATTCTGCTTTTAGGTCTGCGTTCAGTTAGGGCATTTGTTCCTTATTAATTTCTTCAACTATCTTGTCATACCATTTATCATGGGCTAACTCTCCCCAAGTGCATATATATATTTACCGGTTTTATTAAAAATTTGTACAAGTTCATTAGTATCCAGACCACCGGGAATGCGATATCGCTGACCCTTTTTGGGTATTAAACCAATTTTATGCAGTATCCATAAGATCAACAATGATATTATGGTGGTGCCAGCAAGATAGCAAGAATATAGTTAATAAGTCATGGAATCAAATAAATATATTGTTTTTCTGACGCAAATTTTATTCTTGTGCTTCAAAGAGTTTGATTCGTATAACTTTTGTTAAGCTCTTTAATTAGAAGTTTGATAGTCTCGATTGCAATTCGGGCTTTTGATAAGTCGAGAGAGACACTTTTTCGAACTTGGACTCCTGGATGAATAGTGTTTCGGTAGTTACGAAGCGGATCGATAAAAGAGAATAGGTTGCTATCTGTAATGATGCCTTGGTTTTTAGCGAGGTTTATCAATTTATACAAGTTATAGTCATTATAAAGTTTCTCAGAAGTAATTCCAGGTATTTTCGCTTTAGCTATAGCGGCTGTTAAAATGGCTTCAACTAATGATCCACAAAGTAGTATTGTGGCTTTATAGTTTTTACTCTGTAAGGATCTTCTAGCCTCACCATAGTCTTCAATAATTAGACGTTTTAGGTCTTTATTATCTAGAAACGCTAAATTGAGTTCTTTTGACTCTTCTATTTTTCTAGATAATAAATATGGAAAGTCACATTCATTCCACCATTTAATTGAAAAATGGTCAAAGTAATTACTTTTATCTTCAATAGCACGTAGAATTGATGGCTTCGTAACAGATTGCATGAGTGGCACAATCGAATTTTCTAGTGATATAGGTATAACCCTCTTCCCATATCCAAATTTTTTTTGAAAGGAATTTTAGGAGAACCAAATAGCCCATACCCCAGCACAACCAATGATCCACAATTATGATTTGATCTTTTGCATA
>JAUWND010000174.1 GCA_030612835.1 Candidatus Methanophagales archaeon
TATGCAAAAGATCAAATCATAATTGTGGATCATTGGTTATGCTAGGGTATGGGCTATTTGGTTCTCCTAAAATTCCTTTCAAAAAATTTTTGGATATGGGAAGAGGGTTATACCTATATCACTAGAAAATTCGATTGTGCCGGAGAAATGGAAAAACTATTTAAGTCCCTATGATTCAGAGATAAAATACTTTTTCTATGATAATCTTTTCTTTTGGTTTTGTGGGCCATAAATAAATACTTAACCAAACACACATGAAAAGACGTATATGTGTCATAGAACGGTAGAAAAACAATCAATAATCAAGCAAAGAACGCTGCCCCTTTTGTCCTCTTGCTCGCTCTTCCCCTACTTCTTCTTCCTCTATATCACCTCCTTTTGGTTTTAGCTCGATAACACCGTATTTCCCTCCGCCACCTGGTATAACACGTATTTCACCGCCCCTAAATGCTGCTATTGCTTCTACCACGCGATCATCCAAATTAGCTTTGTGGAAATTGTCTAGTGGTGCATCCACCAACACGTTAACCTCAGTACCAAATACAGAAAGTAGCGAGCCCCATATCTCTGTTACCGCCTTTGAAGTTACGGACTTATGCAATGCCAACCCGATTATCTCAGCCAGCGGTATCAAGTGCAGATAAGGTGGACGATGCTCCGGATGTGTGTCATCGCAATTTGCAAGCTCATTCACCCGGTCTCTTACCCCTTTCTTTATCATACCGCCACATTCACATCGCCATCCCACTATAATCGCCTCGCTGAGCGAATAATGTTTGTAACACCTGATGCACGCGCTTTCATTATACTTGCCCTCCGCTGGTGGGAATCCAACGTTAAGGACCGGCTTTCTACCCCTTTTTCGCTCTATCGCCGCTTTCAACTCTTCAAAGCCCATCGCCTCTACGTGAAACCGGTTAAACTCTCGTGCCAGCCGAATAGGGTAAGGCGAATGCGCATCGGAGTTAGTCAAAAACGTAAGATCCCTCAGCTCACCTATTCTATCGGCATATGATGAATCCGCACTCAACCCCAACTCAACAAAGGAGATATACCCTACCAGATCAGAATAGCACTCCTTCAGCGAATTGTGATACGCATATAAAGCGGTCCATGGTGTGAACGCGTGACAAGGTCCTATAAGCGCTTCTGCCGCCTTTGCACGGTCTGCTATCTCCTGCCCGGACAGTCGCAGCGAAGGTCTACCATCCCTATCTATATCCAATGAATGCGCTCTAAACGACTCGTATAGCTCTTCTGCCTTTGAGATGGACGGCAATATAAGTAAATGGTGCACTCTTCGCTCATCTTCCACTTCCACAGTGAGCACAAAATTAGTGCCTTCTTCGCTACCCTTAAAGGAGAAGATGCCTCCACTCTCTTCCAGCTCTCTTATACCAGCTAACCATTTCGGATGTAAGCAGTCACCGGTACCGAGTAGCTGCATACCCTTCTTTGAAGCTTCTTTCGCCAACGTGGGTAGATCCATACGCGGCGAAGTAGCCGCAGAATAGCGTGAATGGATATGCAGATCTGAATTGATTATCATTCTACATCCGTTAATAGAATAGCGGAGGATGGATTCGAACCATCGATCTCCGGGTTATGAGCCCGACGGGATCTCCTAACTACCCTACCCCGCTTTATTCTCTAACTACAATATAATAAAACAGAGATTCATATAAAGATAAATAGTGGATTGTATAGCGGTGTAAAAAAAAACACAAGAAAATAAAGTATTGACACAGATTAACACAACACTTTTTCTTTTTTACAAAAAGAAAATTTAGCCTGTGCTAAAAGAAAAACACAAATGTTCTTTTGGTAAAGCTTTTCTTTTTAAGAAAAGGTTTGTGTAAATCCGTGTCCTAAATTTAATAGAAGGTAGTTATACTTTATATACAACGAGAAATGAGTAGAATAACGGGCGTTTTTAACAATAAGAGATCTGTGGTGCTTGTACTCAAGAGTTTAGAAGTGCAGAGAGGTAAAGATGAGGTGCTATTTGGGTTATGCACGGAAAACGGCGAGTTCTATTCCAATGACCTGCAAGACTTAAGCCGAAAAGTGGATAGATGTAGTAGAAATTGTATGGGGTTTTGTTTCGCTAACTCAGATCTTTCAACAAAAGGCTTAGAAAGTAAGTTCGTAGCAGACGCAGAGCTATTTAATTTGAACGAATTAAAGGAAGAATACGATATAGAAGGCGAAAACAGCTATGACATGCTTCTACGATTAGTAGAGAAACATGGTTCTTTTGGTTTCCTCTCTAAGATCGAAGGTGCATATGCCCTTGCATATTGGATAGACGATGAGTTGTACATAGCCAGAGATATAGTGGGCTTGAAAGCTGTTTATTTCGCACATAGCGATGGATTTGCATTTGCATCGGAGCGAAAGGCATTGGAAGCGATGGGATTTTATCATGCAATTGGACTTGAACCGAGAACATTCTTGAGATATAAGCTAAAAGAAGACCGATTATGCTTCGAGAAAAGGGATTTCTTCTCCATCGTGCCCGAGCTAAAGGCGGATAGGGTAGAGATAAAAGAGAAATTGCTGAACTTGCTGCGTGCGAGTATCCAGAGGCTGATACCGCCCGATGAACGATTTGGGGTGCTCTTTTCCGGTGGATTGGACTCCACACTCATCGCGTATTTATGTACGGAATTAGACGCGGATTTTGTTTGCTATACCGTGGCGGTTGAAGAGCCGGGTATGAAGGATGCGGAGGATTTGGACTATGCGAAGCAGATTGCTGCGGATTTGGGTTTAAAACTGAAAACAATAAAAATGAGGGCGGATGTGCTTGAGAAACCACTCCATGAAGTCGTTTCTTGGATCGATGATACAGACGTTGTGAAGGTAAGTGTGGCATTACCGCTATATGTAGCATGTGAATACGCAAGGGCAGACGGCATAAAAACGTTATTATATGGGCTCGGCACAGAGGAGCTGTTCGCAGGATACAGGAGACATAAACATGTGAAACCGAATGAGTTGAACACGGAATGCCTAGCGGGTATTCAGTGGTTGTATGAGAGTGACCTTTATCGAGATGAACAGGTGGCGAGAGCGCAAGGGATTTCGTTGCGAGCTCCATTTTTGGCTACGGAGCTTGTGGATTACGCATTGAAAATACCAGCAGCGTATAAACTGGCGGGTGATGTGAACCGAGTGATTTTAAGAGAGATAGCACGAGACCTTGGTCTCGTGGCGGTTGCGAGCAGGAAAAAAAGGGCGGTACAGTACGGCTCAAACTTCCTTAAAGCGATAGATAAAATCGCCAGACGAGAAGGATATAAGTATAAAAGAGAATACCTCAAAACTTTATATCCATCGCGAAATGTGAAGTTGGGTTGTCTCTTCAGTTCGGGTAAGGATAGTACTTACGCGCTCTGGCTCATGAGGAAGGTAGGCTACCCTGTGGCATGTCTTATCACCCTGAAAAGTCTGAATCCTGTGTCTTATATGTTTCATACTCCGGCAATAGACCTGGCAAAGCTGCAAGCCGAGGCGATTGGTTTGCCTATAATAATGAAAGAGACGGAAGGCAAGAAAGAAGAGGAACTGGATGATTTGCGCGATGCATTAAGGAAAGCAAAGCGGATATACGGGATAGAAGGTGTTATAACAGGTGCATTATGGAGTAATTACCAAAAAGAGCGGATAGAACGGATAGCAGCAGAAGAAAACATCAAAGTGTTCTCCCCGTTATGGCATATGAACCAGGAGACGGAGATGCGGCTCGTGGTATCCTATTTCGATGTGATCTTATCGGGTATTAGTGCTTATGGTTTAGACAAGAGCTGGCTTGGTAGGAAGATAACCGTGGCGGACGTTGACCGATTGGTTGCACGGAACAAATATTTTTTGAACATATCAGGAGAAGGTGGTGAATTTGAATCTCTGGTGTTGGATGGGCCAATGTTCCAGAAAAGGCTTGTTATAATGGAAAGTGAGATAGTGGAGGAGGACGAGAATACTGCAAGATTAGTGGTGAAGGCGGCGAAATTATTGGATAAAACTCAAAAAAGTCGGGAATAAACATGGATTATGAAATCATTTTTGTGACTGGCGAAATATTCTTTGATCATCCTCTTTGCGGTGTTGCAATACTGAAAAGAGTACTTGAAAAAGAGGGCTATAAAATTGGAGTGATAGAAAAACCAACAAAAGAAGAAGAAATCAAGAAGTTAGGCAGGCCTAAACTATTCTTTGGCGTGACTTCCGGAAGCATAGATTCCATGGTTCGCAACTATACTCCGTTAAAAAAAACAAGGGCAGAAGATGAGACACAAGATTATCATGAGGTTGTTTTAGATAGAGCAACAACAGTCTTTAGTAATTGGATTAAACATCAATTCAAAGGTTCAATTTTGGTTTTGGGTGGAACGGAAGCAAGCTTGAGACGATTTGT
>JAUWND010000132.1 GCA_030612835.1 Candidatus Methanophagales archaeon
GAAGGGGTATTTATTTGCAACCCCTTCCTTTATCTTATCGATACTAGCTTTGAATCACTGTTCCAGAATTTGTTGCTTGGTGCTACCCTGTTTGCATATGCTTGCGCTTGCTCCACTCCGCACCGGCGAGGCAAATAAGTATTATGCCGGCGATAACAGCATAAATACCCAATAACAAGGCCAGGGCTTCCAATCCTTGTAGTGCCGGGAGTGCTATCAGCAGCACGCCGACGACTAGCGAAATAATACCAAGACAAATATCTAGCCATCTACTATGATCTTCCGGCGGTTGCCGAAAGGCATGCACAATCCTGTATATACCGTAAAGCACTAGCCATATCATTAGCAACCAAAGTAGTACCGCAATAGTACCTATCGGCCATGCAAGGATGATGCACCCCACTATGATACCTAACAGTCCCCCAGCTATTAGTACTCCGCGCTGCCCTTTTTGCGATCCAATCAGAGCGATAAGTGCGCATATTCCCGCCACAAGTACAAATATACCGACGATCCAGGTTAGCGTAACCAGTGTCATTCCCGGCCAAGCTAAAATCAAAGCGCCGATAATTAGTGCTAGAATGCCTTCCGCTGCCATTGACCACGGCTGACGGCCTAAATAACGATCCTCTTCACTCATAACTTTAGCTCCTCCTTAAAACTTGTCACACTCTGCTCCATATCTTCCATACTAACAGCAAAATCGGCTGCCGTTCCTCCAACCCCCAATACTATCCTATTTTTCATTCTTATATATCTCCTCCTGTGTTTTAAAGCCGCTAAGGTATTATTAGCGGCCCTACGATTTCTTCCGTATGTGACATGTATAACGTATAGCTATATATAAGCTTTTCGGTAGTTTCCGCATCGAATGTGTTATTTTCGCCTAGGACAGAAGCGAACCCGTTAAAAAAAAAATATTTGTATAGCCACATAAAAAACCACGAGATTTCACAAGATTAACACAAGAACTTGGGATTAATATTCATGGTGTAAAGTAGTTAATAGCGTACTGAAACTATGTCAATATTATCCTTTTTCTAGTGAAAATCTGTGTAATCGGGTGGTTATAAAAAGGAGCTAAACAAATACAAAAAAAGCGTGAAGCATTTATATATATATGCGGGTATGTATATGGTAACAAATAGGTGAAAAAAAATGCCCGTGAGACGAGCTGTGAGAAGAGGAATGCGACGAACCGCACGTAGAACCAGTCGGCGTATGCTACGGCGACGTGCTGTGGTAGGTGGCATGGTGACCGTTGGTCTAGCTAGTGGCAGCATGGCTAAAATGAGCCAAGCAGATGCTCAGAAAGTTGAACAGGAAACCGGTAAGAAACTTGAAGACATGTCAGAGGAAGAACTGGAAGCAGCCGAGGAAAAATTAGGGATTACAGAACAAGAAATAACCGATGCAGACGAAGCCGCACTAACAACGTAAAATAAAAGATAGATACTGGTTCATGATAATAGCGGGTGCGGGATGATTGATGTCCTGCACTCTCTCATTTTTTTATTATATAGTTGTTCAGAATTACGGAATAACTGGAAATTTTTGGCTAGCTAACGCTAAAATTACCTCCGCCCTTACACCTGACTTAAACGGTAGGTAGTCAGTCGGGAAGGTAAAGAAGCACTTCGTCTCAAGTCCTGATATGCTCAGTCAATCTAATTTTTCACTGTCCCAACAACTCTTTTTTCTTGGCTTGAAATTCCTCATCTGTGAGGATGCCCTTCTCATGAAGCTCAGCCAGTTTTTCCAGTTCGTCTAGATAATCCGAGTTATCTGCGACTTCCTGTTCTTGTGGCACATCGCCTTCCGGCTTTGAGCCTCCTTGCGCCATAGCCATTTGCCGTCGTGATGTCCGCCTAGCGGTCCGCCGGGCTACGCCTCTGATACCTGCCATAGTATATTACCTCCTGACAAACGATTGAATCACGAGGATAAATAACTTGTGGTATCTCTGACCATCCGGAAATTATAGTAGGAGCTAAAGTGTAGAGTCCCGAAATTATTTCGTCAAGAAGCTTAGCTTCACCTCAACTTATGGTGAAGCTAACGGACAAAAAGATCAAATGGGCAGTTAAGCAGGTAATCAACAAAGGAGAAAGCACAGAGTTGGTTGCAGCAATATATGGTGTCTCTAGGAGAAGAATACAGCAATTGGTGAAGTATTATAGGAAAACAGGGGAATATCCTATGCTTGATACGAAAAGAAGACCAAAAACTCATCTTAGCGATGAGGAAAAGCAGATAATTGAAGATGCATATAATGGGTCATTCTTGGGTGCCCGTTTACTTAGATTTTATATCCAGAAGCATTACAAACGGAATATATCGCATAACAAGATTCATCAGCATCTGCTTGAGGTGGGGCTGGCAAGACCTAATCAGAAAAAGCAGAAGAAGCGTAAAAGATGCAGATATGAAACAAAGCACAGTCTTTCACTGGGGCATGCTGACTGGCTTGACTACGATGGGACTTGGGTGATAGCGTACGAGGACGACGCATCGAGGAAGATCCGCTCTATTGGCGAATTTACCAATGCAACCACAGACAACGCCATAGGTGTGTTTAAGCGTGCAGAAGATATAGCGAGAGCATATCGGGGGAAGATCACTGCGGTGAATACTGATCGGGGCACTCAGTTCTATGCAAGCGGTGGCGAAAAGAAAAAGAATGGCGTAAGTCGATTTAAACAGTATCTGAATGCTCGAGGTGTCAAACACATCCCATCGAAGCGGAATAATCCGCAAACGAACGGTAAGATCGAGCGGTGGTTTCTGGAGTACAGAAGACATAGGTGGAGGTTTGATACTGCTTATGCGTTTGCAGAGTGGTATAATAACCGTGTACATGGGGCACTTGATCTGGAATACTTTGAAACTCCGAATGATGCATTTATCAGGAAAATGAGATCTGAGAACACGCTTGGAATGTTCTTCGAGTGGAGTGAAAGGGAGGTAAGTTTATGAATAAGAAATCTCTTATGGATAGTAAGCGAAATAATATTAGGACTCTACATAAAACCATTGCCTTTATATAGTATATATGCCTTTTTATGTGGTGAAGGGATGTCGAAAGCTTTGTAGGGCGATTAGAAGGAAGGCTGAAAAAAAATAGGGGTGATATATATGGAAAAGAGAAAAGCGATTATTTTTGCGGCTATTGCAGTAGCAGTCTTAGTGACGGCGATGTCTATTGGGTGCGTTGATCAGCAGAAGAAGGAAGAAATAAAGGAGGACCTCAACAAGACTAAAAGAGATATCGAAATCGGTAGGGCTATTGAGAAAATAAACCAAAGTGAGGCTGCTGAGGAATTAAGAGAAGAAGTCAAAAAGGCTGAAGAGGAAATCGGTAAGGAAGTAGAAAAGGCTGTGGCTGGAGTAGAGGGGAAAGTCGAAGAGGCTAAAGAGGATGTCAGTGAGGCTGCTAAGAAGTTAGTAGAGGAAGAGAAAGAAGCGTTTACGACAGTAGAAACGGGAGCCAAGGGGATTGTAGAAGATATAAATGAGACAATACATAAGTAAGAATAGGGGGAAGATAGGGCAGTAAAAGAGGGGGGGGGGAAAGTTCCCTCTCTTATTACGTTCTGATGCAAAGATCTGTTTCTGTATAAAAAATTTGGTGTTCCGGCGCAAAGCACCCTTTCTCCACACCCTTCTGCCTCCCCCTTTCCATGGCGACATTCTGAATGAACTGATACACCGCCAACCATTCATAACCGGCGTAAAAACAACGGCTAATTGGGGTCCCAAATCCAAAAAAGGGCAAAAATTATTGTGCTAAAAGTAATATTGGGCATGCTTTCGAACACACACAAAAAAAAACCGAAAAGCTTTTTATACTCTAAATATTTTATAGCTTTATTATGAAAATATCTGTAGGCCTCGTTATATCGTGGATACTGAAGGCACTCATGGTGCTATTGATACTTATGGCAGTCGTGAGAGGGATGGGGAGCATGGTGTTTGGCGGTATTATTGCCTTATTTCTTTGTATGATACCAACAATAGTAAACTGGAAGTGGAAGGATACCGTGCCTCGGGCAATTGATATTTTGGTTACACTTGCGTTATTGATACACATTGGTGGCGAGGTTACTGCTGCATATTTCATATTGCCGCATTATGATACGGTTGCGCATTTTACTTCTTCTCTTCTTATTGCCTGTATTGCATTTGTCGCTATTTATGCCTTAGATAGATACTGGGGCGGACTCTCGATGGACATATATGTTATGGCTTTCTTCGTTGTCATAATGGCAATGGCGATAGGTGTAACCTGGGAATTCATGGAGTGGGGAGCAGATCTATACACCGGAAGTTGGGCACAAAGAGGTAATCAAGACACAATGGGCGACCTGCTTATTGATACGCTAGGCGGAATAGTTATGGCTATAATTGGTGTACTGCTAGTAAAAAGAGGCGAGATGGGCAAGGCGACAGAAGGCATAGGTAAACTGATTGAGTCAACGGGACAAAAGAAGAAAGAGTGATTAATAGCAGATAACAGAAAAAATGAGGGAGTAATTATTATGGAAAAGAGGAAAACGGTTGTTTTTGCGGCTATTGCAATGGCGATCTTAGTGACGGTAATGTCCCTGGGGTGCGTGGAAGGGCCTGGGGGAGATGTGGAAGACCTGAAGGATATGGGAAAAGATCTGGAAGAAATGGAAGAAGCAGAACAGATGAGTTTTGACGAAGCAATAGCGGATATCGAAGCGGATAAATACGAGACAGTTGCGGGTTTTGACAAATCAATAGCGGTGATTGAAACGACTAAAAATGAGACCGCTAAGGCTTATGACAAGTTAATAGATGGACTTATTGTGGTTAAAAATGATCTCGAAAGCAGTGGTGTTGATATTGATGAAATAAAAGGGTGTAAGCAGGTCGAGAATATAAAACGTGAATACAAAAGAGCTATACTGCAAATAGATCGGAATGCCGAAGTGGCTGAAGGGGAAATTAACGTGGTAGCTACTGGATGTAGTGGTAAAACAGAAAGCGTAGTCGAAGAGGCTGGTAAGCAGATCACTAAGGATTTAGAGAAGATAAAAGCAGGATCTTGTGACTGAACCGAACCAAAAGCGAGAGTTAAAGAAGCTGCATCACAGATTGCCCTTATGGCCACCTCATTCATTCGGGGTAATCCTACTGTAAAATGCGTAGAGGGTAACTAACGCCCGCGTGTTAAGCTCACAGGACAACGTAGGAAAATCTGAGAATGTAAGTAAACTAGAATTACAAAAGCAGTAATTGCCTTTTTAATAGGTTTACGCTCTTTGTCAAATTGCGTATTAATATTATTAGATCCGTATTGTTATCCGAAAATAGTAAAAATAACCGAAAACCTTTTATATAGCGCCATCCCTTTCTTTTTGTTCAATGCCATAGAAAAAACAAGGCAAAACAAAGAGAAAGAGAATAAGAGATGAAGAAAGGCAAAAGTGCAGCAGGGGACGCGAAAAGTTCTTCCATGAGCTGGGGCCCTCTTATAGTTCTATGTATTGCATGTTTTATTCTTGTCTTTGACACAACAGCAATGAGCGTTGCAATCAATGATTTAGTTGTAGATCTGGATACTACTATTAGTACGATCCAGGCAATAATGGCTATTTACACGTTAGTAATGGCATCAACTATGCTGATGGGTGCTAAGCTTGGTGATATGTACGGCAGAAAGAAAGTTTTACTAATCGGAGTGGCAGTATATGGAGTAGGAACTGCGACTGCAGCATTAAGTCCTAATACGGCAGTTCTTCTCACTGGCTGGTCGCTTATTGAAGGATGTGCCGCTGCACTTATGCTGCCTGCAGCAATGGCTCTTTTAGCAAGCTCTTATCCAAACCCTAAGAATAGGGCTACCGCTTTTGCGATCTATGGAGGAATTGCAGCGGCAGGTGCTGCCGTGGGCCCTATGTTGGGCGGTTTTATAATATCGGAATTGAGCTGGAGATGGGTCTTCGCAGGTGAGTTGATACTGGTAGTGGTTATCCTGATCTTCTCACGTATGCTAAAAGAAGTAGAAATAGACGCTTCAAAAAGACCGAGCATGGATATTATCGGTGTTTTAATTTCTGCATTAAGTTTTGTATTAATCATTCTTGCATTCTTGAATGCCGGATCGGGCCTTTCAATAGTGCCCGTCATGTTAGTGCTCGGCATCATCCTGTTCGTCTGTTTCAAATTATGGACCGAGCGAAGAAAAAGGCATAATAAAACGCCATTGCTTGATTTTGACATATTTAAAAGCAAGACGTTTTCCTTTGGCAATGTTGCACAGATGACACTTAATCTTGCATTAATGGGCACTCTCTTTATTTTGCCTGTTTATATGCAGCAGGTCCTTCACTATACGGCAGTGCAAACCGGTATTTATCTCATACCATATTCATTTTCTATTTTAATTATTTCTTTTGTTACAGGTCCTATAAGTCAAAAGTACAATAATAAGTATCTTCTATTATTCGGTATTTTTATTGCTGCTATTGGTGTTTTCGTTCTACAGAATTTGTTCTCAGGTCCGGAAATAGTAACCGGATCCGATTTAGCCATTGGATTAGTTATCTATGGTGTAGGTATAGGATTTGTTTTAGCACTTCTTGGCAATATGCTCATTTCTGCCGTTTCTGACGAGCAACAAAATGAAGGATCTGGTATGATTAATACAGTAAGAAATTTAGGAAATTCAATGGGGACCGCATTAATTGGTACTGTGCTTGTAGCATTTATGTTGAGTGGCATTGCAACAGGAATAATGAGTTCTGATGTTATACAGGTGGATATGCCTAAGGATGAGTTAGTAGCAGAACTGCAAGATTACGCAGAAAAAATGCAAGCAGAACATGCAGAGATTGATCTGTCCCAATTTCCGGAAGAGAGAGTGAATGAATTAAAAAGTATTGTAAATACTGCAACACAAACAGCAATGAAGCAGTCCTTTTTGGTGATTTTTATTATTTTAGTGGTTACGCTGGTATTTGCGTTGTTTATACCGGGTAAAAAGAAGTGGTGAAAAAAAACATTTCTTTCACACTTTTAGGAAAAGTTTGAACTATGAATTTGTAAGATTACAATGCTAATATGCAAATACGATTAAAGGGTCCCTTTAACGTCAAATTCATATAATTCC
>JAUWND010000157.1 GCA_030612835.1 Candidatus Methanophagales archaeon
TCAGATATAAACGGGAAATAGATTATATTAAAGACAGCGTAGGGTTTGACACAGAACGCAATTTAATCAAAATAGCGATAGTCAAGCAGGATTTAGCTCTTTTAGAGGCGATAGCACGCACTTATGTCTGGGATGAAGATACGGACAAATGGGCTGTGCAGACAAAATCAATGGTCTCTGGCGAATTAGTGAACATCAAGAAATTCGGAGGCACGACCTTAACGGGCAGGGACATTAGTTTAGATTTAGCAAAGCTGGATATTGCATTATCCGCGTTACGAGATGCATTACGAGGTTTGGATACGCGGAATTTTAGCACTTTACAATCGGTTGTATCAAAGGAAGACAGTGGCGAAACAGTAACAATCGCAAATAACGAAGACGCTTCAGGAGGTAAAACGGCAACACTAAAAAACTTTAAGATTTTCACCCTGTACCTAACAGTAACCGCTGCGTGTACCATAACAGTTGAGCTATCTCCAGACGGCACAACATGGTTTGAAGAGCCAAGCTCTCCTTACGTATTCGGGGCAGCGGGTACGCAATTCATAAACCTACCATACGCAGCAACCGCAATAAAAGTAACTTCTCCCACAGCAGACCCGATAACAGCAATAGGAAGAGGAGTGTTATAACCGATGCAGAACAGACATTGTTGGTAGCATACGGACTAATAATCGGTGGTGCGTTATTAGGGCTACTTATAGGGAAACTGATGAGCAGATAAGCTTAAAGATCCGTAAAGGAAGAATAAGAATGGCTAAAATACTAAAACCAAGGAGGATAAGACAGGCATGGTGGAAAGTTGGAAATTCGTAAGCGAGCCGTATTGGGATGGTAAGTGGGTAAGAATAGATTATGAAATGCAGAACCCTGATGATACGGTATTTTTACCGCCTGACTACCCATACCGCTATTTCTATCGAGGCGAGCCGTGGATTGGTGGGGCATGCAAGATGGAGGGTGGCAGTCAGATGAAGAAGGGCGGTGATCTTACAGGTAGGGTTTTGTTTGCTGGTAATGTCGGAGACGAAGTAACGTTGAAATTAGCTAAGATGGATAGAGATAATGTTTTTGTTGTTGATTCATATCCCGATGAAGTAGTTGCAGGAACAATACCAGAACCAGGAGCAGAATCATGGAAATCCGTAAGCGAGCCGGTATGGAATGACGAAGGCACAGTTGCGAGAATAGATTACGAAGGTCAGAACTTAGTGGCAGGGGTAACTTACGAAGGTCTTGTTAATGTCCCGACCGCACCGATAATAAATGCGCATGGTACGCAAATAAGTAGTGTAACTCCAACTGGTTATGTGACGCTACCTAAGTCTTTCTTAGAAGACTTTGGTTGCACCTTCCCTTTAGAGATTGAGGTTCATCTGCAAACTGAGTTGGGTGTCATTAAAGATACTGTAACAAAAGCAATACACGAACCTACAGGTGGGTGGTCAAAACAAGACTTCATTAATGAATTAGCAGTAAGAGATATAATACCGATTGAAGGTCTTCCGATTATTCAGCCTACTGGTGGTGGTTGGATTGACATGTATGATAATGACGAATATGCATGGTATGCTGGTAAGACCTGCAATGGCAAGACATTTACTATTGTCATTCGTTTGAAGCCGTGGGCTACGCCCACTTGTTCGGGTAGCAACCCGCCTACCGAAGCTAGTTGCGTTGCTTGGACGTATGATGAGATGTATTCTACTTATGGTGTAGAAGGTACGGTTCCTGCAGCATGTGCAATAGTAGCATTAGATGAGTTGTATGTACCACCCGGAGCAGAGTCGTGGAAGTCCGTAAGCGAGCCGTATTGGGATGGTGCATACTGTAGAATAGATTGTGAAGCACAAGACCTTGATCCCGCGAAGACATATTGCGCAGAGATATATCACGGAGAGGACTTCGCAGGTCTAAATGTGCTAACTGATGGCGTATGTACTGTATCAATGACCAAGCATTGGATGGATCTTCATGATTTAACCCCTCCTTTTGATGTAGATGTCAAGTTGGTTGACCTTCCCGATGGAACTATTTATGATACTGTAACAAAAACAATACTAGAGAAGCCCGTGTGCGAAGACTACGATAACCAACCCGCCTGTGAAGCCGCAGGCTGCTACTGGTATAACGGGTCCTGCCATACTAATCCACCCTCGTGCAGCGAGTTAAACAATCAAGATGATTGTGAACGATTTGGCTGTTTCTGGTGGTTGGATGGCACATGTCACAAAGAGCCGGAATTTACGCCAGAATTAAATCCGTTTCTGAGCGAACTAACTTTACAGTGTGGAGTTGCAGGGGACTACAGAAGCTATCATGTATGTATAGATCAGGTCGCATACGACGTAACTATTGATCTAAACGCTATTCCTGCTAACATTGCAGCGAGAGTAGAAAACCAAGGCGATGAGGAAATAGAAATCAGTGTTAAAGTGAGAATTGATGGGGGTGCATGGCGGTCAAGAAGCGTTCTGCTAAATCCAGAGAGTTACAACTTTTTGAATTTTGGTACTTTCACAGGATGGCTGGCTTCAGGCACCCACTCTATAGAATGGGTGATGAGTGCAAGAAGAACAGGAGGAACTTATACAGAATATTATTCTGATGATGCAATATACGTTGTTCCTGTATGCACCGAAGGCGCACATGAAGTCTTGGAATACTGTCCAGATAATGTTACACCAAAGAGATGGCGGGACTGCATTGGCGGTGAGTGGATAGAGGATAGCCAGGAATGTCCAGTATGCACTGAAGGAGCACACGAAGTCCTTGAATACTGTCCAGACGGAGTCACAGAGAAGAGCTGGCGCGATTGTGTTGATGGTGCGTGGGTAGAGGATTCTCAATCCTGCCCTGAATGTTATCCTGAAGGAGCACACGAGGTTATTGAGTATTGCCCAGACAATGTCACTGAGAAGCGATGGAGAGATTGTATTGGTGGCGTATGGGTCGAGGGTTCACAGACATGTCCTGCATGTATTGACGGCGAAAAGGACATTATTGAATACTGCCCAGACGACTCTACGCCGAAAAAATGGTGGGAGTGCATAGAAGGCAAATGGGTGCACAAATCACGAACATGCCCGCCGGTTGACGGCGATAGGAAATGTATCAATTTCGACCTATACGAATACCGGTCGGGCGAATGGGTGTTGATCAAAGAGTATTCGATGGAATGCCTCAAATGCCCGTTTGCAGTTATCGCGCAGGGCACGGACTTAGTTGATTTCCTGGGACCTGTAAGAGAGTTCCGGGATACCGTGCTGAAACAGTCGTATGCGGGGCGGAAGTTCATCAGCCTATATTACCACAAGCTGACGCCGTTCCTATCGCCGATTTTGCTGCGACACGCGTTACTGAAGCGTGTTATCAGACCTTTCGTTCGGATATTGGTGTGGTCGCTAAGTCGTAAGGGGGGTAAGTGAAAAACGAAATACAAATTCACAACATTATTTGGAATATTAGCAGCTCTTAACGTAATTGATTGGGCACAGACGAATTATGCTATTGAGCATGGGGCATATGAGCTAAACCCCTCTACGCGCTGGCTTATTGAAAACGACCTTTTCAACACCTTTAAAGCTGGCGGCACAATACTTTGTTTCACTCTTGTAAGCTCATTTATTTGGACGGAATATACCGACATATTCGCAGATTATCAATCAATTTATAATATCCTGCTTGGATTAATTCTTGCAGTGGTTATTGCATACGTTTTTGCTGTTATCAGCAACGCTGTCCAACTAACTATGGTGAAAAATGAGTAATATCAAAAAAAGGGATGCCTTGAGGGGGATGTATACAAAATGATACCGTTTGAAGACATACTCGTGCAGTTTCTAATCGTCATTTGCGCATCACTCATGGGCAGCTTCATCTTTACGTTCGTATTCGTAAACGTGCTAAACCACTCGATACTGCATTGCGCATCGAAAGCGATCGGCGAGGAAACGAAGACACGCATCGCAGAATGGCTGCAAACAGTCGTTAAAGACGGCATTACAGACGCTTTGAAAGACGAGAAGCTGAAGGCGATAATCGTTGAGATTATGGAGTTCATAAGGGCAAAGCTTTTAAAGGGGGAGGAGAATAAGAAAGAGTAGGGGGAAATAAAAAGGAGAATGGGAATCGACGAACAGAACTTCGAGATATATAATGAATGCGACATCCTCACAGCCACTTGCACAGTTAATGCTGGCGACATAATTAGAGTAGCAGGCACTTGCACATGGAATAATGGGACACCGATGAGTGGTGTAGAAGTCTTCTTACAGTTCCGTGATTATTATGGTGGGAGTAAGAACAATGTCAGACTTGAATATGAGGGTGAGGCGGTTCTTACGAATTCTGTCGGTTGGTTTAGTGCGAATCACACGGTCACTGCTGCTGACATAGATGGTCTTGGAGACACAGGCTGGGTTGAATTATATACATTCACTAATCCAAGAGCGTGGGGCGGTGCTCATCCGGTTTATTATGAAGAAGATGTAACAGACCCGAACTTCCAATTTAATGAGACGGGCGAGCTAACCGGCGTAGGCAGCTTTCGGTGGAATTGCGGCTATGCTTATAACATGGATGTTATATGCGAAGACGGAGTGCTAAACGATGTTCCTGTAGACAAGTACATATATTTCGATATGCACGCTGAGAATACAACAGCAGCAGGAGGTACTTGCCGTTTCAGAACCGTAAATGCAGATACTGGTCTGGAGATAAAACATTATGATAAATACATTGGAGGAAATAGCGATACCGGCATAAAACTCGGTGCCAGCAAAATGCCCAACAATCAACTAAATGTAGAGATACAAGTAGGTTGGTGGGATGGTGCAACATTCCATAAACACGAGACAATAAACAAGTTCACATTTAATCCTCCAACACCACCAACTCTAACCATATCGCCAACAACCCATAACTCTCCAGCCGCTGGCGATACATTTACAGTAACAATAACCTCTAACGTTTCTTGGTCTATCACAGATAACAAAACATGGCTATCGTGCAGTCCTGTTTCCGGTTCTGACGATGGTTCTACAACCGTCATAGTCGCTGCAAATACAGGGACTGCATCAAGGACAGGAACGGTTACCGTTGCTGGCGGCGGTATTACATGTACGTGTGTGATTACACAAGCAGGAACAACACTAGACTGTGATGCAAACACTGATAAGGACACTTATGAGCAGGGCGAAATCATTACTATAACGTATTCAAACGCGCCTACAGGCAGCACGTTATCTGTAGCGGATTATCCTGGTGGTACTGCGGGGCAAAGTTGGCCAGTTAGTGGTGGTGGTACAGAAACATACACGATCCCCGATGATGCACCTACTGGCACGTGGGAACTTGACTTGTGGAATGGAAGCTGTTCTGTTACTAAGTACTTTACTGTTACTGCTGCTGCTGAAGAAGACACCGAAATAGTATGGGTAGGGGACGTGCCTACCGAAGCCTCCGTCAATGAAGAGGTAACTTTAGCAATAAGAATTACAACGGATGGTTATGTACCAAAGGGCGTTAATAACCTGCCTATATACTTCTATGCAAACGGTACGAAACTTAATATTGACCCAATTTATACTACTGACAGTCCCTTCTGGGGTCTAAACGGATATGCGGAAGTAAAA
>JAUWND010000150.1 GCA_030612835.1 Candidatus Methanophagales archaeon
ATTATTCTGGTGATTATGAAATATATTAAAATATATTAAAAATAAGTAATTAAGGTGGGAAACATAATGGACGAAACAATAAAAGAACTGACTCTATTACTGATATATCTTACATCATGGAAAGAAGATGCCGGTCTTGTAAAAGTTCAAAGGAGCTGGAAAGGTTATCCTTTTGACGCCCTAGATGAATTAAATGAGGAAGGATACATTGATGGAAATAAACGCGCAAAATCAGTATATCTAACAGAAGAAGGGTTAAGTAAGGCAAAAGAGTTTATGAAAAAATATATTGGGAAGGAAGAATAAATGAGAATAAAAGGGAAGGTGTACCAGGTTAATAATTCGGTAACTTTTTCTAACTTCTCACAAGGGTGGAAATTGGGATTGTAAAGATATTAAAGAAGGAAGTAAACTATATTTAAATTGCTTCCACGATGGAGCCTTACTTTTTTTAGGGGATGTTCATGCAAGTCAGGGAGATACAGAGTGGACTTGTTCTGCTAATGAAGTTAAAGCTGAAGTTACATTGAGTTGTAAAGTAATAAAAAATAAGAAAATTCCATATGCGAGAATAGAGAGAGAAGAATCAATTATCCAATTATTTGCAGATAAACCCCTTAGAGAATGCAGTATATAAAGCTGTAATCAATCTTATGAGTTGGATGGTGGAAGAATATGGAGCAAGACCAAAGGATGCTTATATAATGATTTCCTGCATTCCCGAATTTAAAATTAAAGTTTACCAGATGGTTAAAAGTCAAAACATCCTTTATGTTGTAGGAGCTGAAATACCAAAAAAATATCTTAAAAAATAAAAATCTAAATATAATTATAAATTATTCTAGTGGGGTATCCGCCCTTCAGTTTATTTCAATTTATATTGGTGGAAAATATTGGGGCTGCTGCAACTTATTGCAACAGCCCTGTATTTTCTGGTTTTTTTATAATATTTTTACTGAAAAGGTGGATAAAGAATTCTCACAGAGGCTCTCATCATTTCTTAAAGCTTTCATTTCTTCGTGAGGAGTGCGGCGGAGTTGAAATCGAGAAACAACCTGCAATCTGGGTGGCTTTGTAAAATCGATGACGGACATTCATTTGTAATCTCACCTTCTAAAACGCATTTGACTGCTTTTGCCTTCCTTCTGTCAGGGACTGAGACGATGAGCACACTGCTCTTCATTATTTGTTTGATGCTCATTGAAATTGCTCTCTTTGGCACCTCTTCAAGTGTTTTGAACCAGCCTTCACCTAGCTGTTGTTTCCTACAGTCAGAATCCAACTCGACTATAAGATAAGGATCTTCTGTTTCGAAATCAGCTGGTGGGTCATTAAAGGCGAGATGTCCGTTCTCTCCAATTCCAACAAAGGCGATATCAATAGTGCAACGTGAAATCAGTTCACTAAGTCTAAGACATTCCGCCTTAATATCTTGGGCATCACCTTCGATAAAGAAGAAACCGGCAAGTGACGGCACATTGTCAACGAACCGTTCCTTGAGATATTTGCGGAAACTTGCAGGATGTGTTTTCGGAATGCCAATGTATTCATCAAGGTGATAGGCTATTACTTTTGACCAATCGATATTTTTCATAACTGTCAGGTGTTCGAACATCTCAAACTGACTCGCACCGGTTGCGAGGATAATATTTGCACGCCCTTTTTCCAGAATCGCGCGACGGATTGCATCAGCACCGCTCTCTGCTGCTACTGCTCCAAGTTCCTGTTTCGAATCAAGAATATAAGTCTTCATATCTTCCTCCTGTTATTAATTAATAGTATGCGGTCGCCATATCAAAGATAAAGCCAGGGGAATCATGGGTGTAATAGATAAAAACCAGCGTCAGCGATAATGCTCTCTCCTGTTATGCTTGTAAAAGCTGGAGAGGTGGCTGCGATCACGAGTTGCGCGATTTCTTCCGCGGTAACATTTCTTTTGAGAGGAGAAGCCTCAGCTCGAGCGTTTCTCAGATCTAGATCAACTTCTTTGATATCAATTAGCCCAGGAACAATTGTAAGTATCCGGACTGAGGGTGCAAATGTGTAGGCTAGGAATCTGGTCATCTCCTTTACGCAAGCTTTCGCAAGCCCGTATACACTGTGACTGTATTTCATGCTGCTCGTTGCTGAGATATTGATGATGACACCGCCCCCACTGGATTCCATACGTTTTGCCGCTTCGAGCGATAAAAAAAAGCATCCTTTGAAATGCGAATCTATCATTCTGTCGAACTCATTTTCATTCAAAACGTGGAAGTCTGTATGAATGGGAGGCGGGCCTCCTAGGTTTATCAAGATATCGATTCGTCCGAAATCACGCTCAATTTCGGGGAGAAGTCCAAACACCTGTGTCATGTCCAGTAGATCGAAGTAGTATGCCTTTGACTTTTGTTTTTCACTGAGTTCCTTCTCGATTTTACGTGCATGTGTTTCATTTTTATAATATGTGAACGCAACTTTCGCACCATGCCCATTTAGAATTTTACATACAACAGGACCACTCTCTGAAGAGCCTCCAATTACTAGAGCAGTTTTATCAGCAAGCACATTAGATTTGAACCAGGATTCCATTTATTTACTCCTTAATTTGATTTATCGCACGTGTACTAGAAACGCACGTACCGGGCCTTGTTCAACTACACAAATCGCGTGCTCCGCTCCAGCAGGAATTACCAACAGTGAGCCTTTTGCGAAAGAAATCTCTTCTCCCGCGATCTTTGCTCTCCCCTTCCCTTCAATGATGTAAATATACTCGGTATCATTGTGAAACCCTGAGTAGTGCTCTTTTTCGTAGGAGATGAGAGAAAGAGAGAATTCCGCGGTAGTGTCAGCTGTTTGCTTATTCACTAAATCTACGAGAGACCCCCACTCCTTAATTTTCCTTGGAAGACTTTCCGTATCAATATGGAAAGATGTCATTTTGACACGTTTTTTCATGTTGATTACATGTTTCTTCATCTTCATAGCAACTCCTTTATCATCATGATTCTTTAGCATTACATAAATTTTCCAAGGTTTCCCGTCTTTGATGGATTTCGACAATTCCCTCGGTTTCAAGTTTTTTCAGTGCCTCACGAAGTGTAACCCGGCTTACTCCTCATTTCTCGCAAAGTTTTTCGTGTGTCGGAAGCCGGTCTCCAGGCTTGAACTCCCCCTTAGTGATATTATTTTTTAATTTCTCTGCGATGAGTTTACTTAAGTTGACTCGGGCTGTCTTATCCATGACAATTGTGTACTTCTTTGATTATTAGTTTTTGATCTTTCCAAGAGAACAGGACTAACGGTCCCTTATACCCAGGATAGAGTTGAGTCTTATGTTCCGCTCCCATGTATCTGGCTGGATTCAATGAAGCCAATACCAGCGCCTCTTCAATTGTGAAGCCCGCATGAACCGCAAGATATTCACATCCTTCGTTGAGGGTTTTTATAGCACCGCTCAATAAGTTTGTTCCTTCACTCTTTACCCAGAGGCCACCGTCTTTGAGGACGACCGCTAAACCATTTTTGGTATATTCGCCTTCGGGGAATCCAGAAAGATAGGCGAGATCAGAAACGAGAATCGATCTCTCTTTACCTTTCGCTCTAATGACTGCTCGTAATGTATAATACGGGATGTGATAACCATCCGCTATAAAGCTAGCCCATAGATCGTCTAGAGAGAGCTGGGCCCAGATGATGTTATGCTGACGGTGAATCATACTGGCACAGCCATTCACAAGGTGCGTCGCGAGATCTGCCCCGTTTGCTATCGCAGAACGAATTCTTTCGTATCCTGAGTTATGATGCACTAGAGCGGTCTTCACTCCCTCCAGTTTCAGTTTATGAATAAATTCAAGAGCACCTTCACGTTCGGGAGCGAGAGAGAAGAGACCTATATGTCCTCCGGCCGCTGCTTGCCATCGATCGAATTCTTCGGGATCGGGATCACGGACCCAACGTTTCATGTGAACCCCGCGATACCCATCTTCGGCTGAAATGTAATGCCCTTCGAGATGAATGCAGTGTACATTTTGAACAGCGTTTTCCTCAATCGCCGAGCATAGTATATTTAAATTCCGTTCGACAATAACCGGATCCTGTGTAATTACCGTTGGACACCATCTTGTCACTCCTCGTCTTTCAAGTTCCTGTTCGATTTCAACGACCTGACTTACCGAAAGATCTTCTCCCGAGAGGTTGTGCCCGAGCATACCATTCACCTGAATATCAAAAAGCCCTGGTGTCAACCATAGTTCTTCTACTAGTTCCGACGGAGCAGGTACAGGGGAGAGATTGATGAGTCTGTCACAATCAATGGTAGCCGAGAAGTAACCAGTCCGAGCTGGAATTCTACAGTATGTGTGATTAACCATATTGCCTCCTTTTATCCTTTAATGGCCCCTCTGATAAGACCTGAAATAAGATACCGTGAAAAGAAAACCGTGAAAACCACAGCGGGCAGGATCGCGATGATTGATGCGGATGCCAGCTGGTTCCAGAAGATATGAAAGTCACCAAAGAAGTCGGTGAGTCCAGGCGAGAGTGTCTTCGCAGCTTTTGTATTGGTAAAAACCACGCCATATAGTAATTCATTCCATGAGAGCATGAAGGTGATGATTCCTACTGCCGTGAGAGCTGGAAGGAGCGATGGCATCACTACCCGGAAAAGAGCCGATGTACGCGTACATCCATCAATTTCTGCGGCATCTATCAGTTCATCGGGAAATTGTTCGAAAAAACTGGTGATGATCCAGATATTCAGAGGCAGTGTCAAATATATATATCCAAGCATAAGGATAAAAAGGGTGTTAATGAGATTGAACGCTCTCCCCATAACGTAGAATGGAACCAAAAGAGACGCAGGAGGAACGGCTCTGGTGAGTATAATAACAAGAAGCCAGATAGATTTACCTTTGATATTCATCTTGGCAAATGCATACCCTGCAAGAATCGCAAAGAAAGTGGAGATAATCACGGTAGTCGATGCGACTATCACTGAATTCCTCAGATAGAAAGCGAAAGGTCGTTCCGTGAAGATTGTCACGAAGTTTTTCAAGGTCAGATCCCTAGGGAAGAAGGTCGGTGGAGACATATATACCTCTTTCGTATTTTTAAGTCCCGTGATCACAATCCAGTAGATCGGTCCGATAGACCAGACTATGATCAATGAAATGGTGAACAACAGGATGAGCCTATGAATCAATTCCTGGCGGTTAATCGAACCTTTCGACGTCAATATTTTCATATTGTTCCGTTGCTCCTTTTGAAGTCTCAGTAGTGCTTTATCCGGTGATAATATTTTTCATCAAACAACTTCCGGCTTCGTTCGATGCCTCCCTTGAGGTTTCCACTTTTACGCACCTCAGGCTTCATACCCAACGACAGCTGTTTTTCGACCACTCTTATCATTAGAGCGTTTGCAATGAAAACCATGGGATAGGTGGAACCTGGTCCGACGGGGACATCAACCCCTTCGATCTCCAGGAGCGCGTCCCCGGACGGCACATACGCATCTATAACAATATCCACAAGGTCATGCAGATTTTTATTCGAGGGGTGGCGCGACGGTATATTTTTCTCGACCCCATTTGCAAAGTCTCGTGACGTGATTCCTATAGTAAATATGCCGCGCTTTCTGCACTCAAGAGCCATATCAATCGTAAGTGCGTTGATACCGTTCACATTTGCAATGATCAGTATGTCACCCTTCCGGACCCGGTAGTAGAGTCCAACTCCACTTTCCTTTGATCGCGGAGTCTTCCCTGTTTATGTATCAGGCAAATACTTCTTTTAAGTACTGCACACAGGAGTAATCAACAAGGTAAAAATTAGAGGCGTCAACAACGAGAAGGCGCATATGATCACCTCTTGATTTAGTCGACTTAGTACATTACTCAAAGTGGCGGATACGTCCTCTATACTTGT
>JAUWND010000183.1 GCA_030612835.1 Candidatus Methanophagales archaeon
GTCGATTAAGCCGTCAGCCTCGCCGTCTGTAATGCCTATCATGCGGATACCAACCCTCTTCAATATATCGCCGGCAATGCTTGTTGTATCGTCGCCTATGACAACCGCAACTGCAATATCTGACTCGGCCATCTTTGGAAATAGGTTCTCAACGGAATAGAAGAAACATGCTTTCTTATTACCTTTTCTTGCTATTAAATTTTCTATTCTTATCCTTCTCGGTTTTGTCCTCCGAATTAGACTGCCGGTTTTTATCAGCGCGCCCTTCAGGTCCAGAAGGGGCAGTTTCTCTAGGTTATGTTCTATTAACGTACCGCCCACTATCTTTACAAGTCTGCCCTCTTTCGCAACCAGCGTAACAGTATGTCCATGCGCAGACATACCAACAACAACGCCATTCACAACGATCTTCTCGCCGGGATGCACACCCTTTATCTCTCGATAGACCAGATCTGATTCCTTTTTACATCGTGATTCAAGCTTGTATGGCGCTCTCTCTCCGAAGTCACTAAATATCCCTAGTAGCTGTCTATATATATCACCATCACCCTGCTTCAGGAACCAGGGAATAATAATCCTGTTGCTGTACTCGAGTTGCACAAATGATAGAGTTTCCTTTGTTCCTCCGCGATCGATAAAGTACCGTAAAATGCCTTCGCCAAGCATGAACCCGCTCTCTTCTATCTTCGCATGGTTCAACAACAGGATAAAATCAAGTCCGCGATTAACAAAATCGTACACTACTTCTGACGGTTTACTATCCTTGCTTATATCTATTATATGTTGCAAATCGGCATCTATAACTGCTGTTTTACCTGTTATTCCACCTAGAGACGCTTCTAATCCAAATCCCGATGCCTTTAGCGTCTCTATCGCCTCTTCCGCTTCGCCTTCGTCTATTACCTCGGGGCCGTGGATTAGTAATCCTAATGTTTTCATTAATATATCTTATAGTATTCTCATATAGAATTTTAGGAGGTGAAAGAGCAAAAAAATGAAAAACAAGATGGGTTGGCTAATACTGGCGATTTCTATTGGCTTGGCGATTATTCTAAGTGGCATCGCAGTTGGTTTGGCAGAGGACTCAAACACCGAAACGGCAAACTTGACTGAAGGCACACACGTAGTTATACAAGCTTTCGATCAAAATCCTGCTGGAAGAGAAAGATGAACCAATCGATATGAGTGGGTTATGCTTTACAATCCCACAAACAAGAGCGTGAACCTTAGCGTTTGTTTGTTTAGCATCGAGGATGGAAATTTAGAAGAAGAATTAAATGAAGGCGGGATTCCAGAGAAGTTGAAGGAGATATTCAAAAATAACGAAATTCCACTTAGTGAAGCGGCTACCATTACCAAAGAGGACGACGGGAAATGGCGGATAACCGACAAAGAAAATAAAAAAATATACGTAATTAGAAAAGATGAGGGGAAGCTAAACATTTACAGCGGTTGGACTGTATCTTCAACAAAATACTATGGGGGAAGAAGTTTTCAGATAGAAAATATCACTATACCCCCAAAAAATTACATGACTTTTGTTCCCGGTAAACAATGGTTACATGATAAGGACGAGTCGATTATATTAAAAGATGCTGAAGGAAACATAATAGACGAAGCACTCAATGCAAGCTATGGGGACAATAATAATCGTTATTTGGAAAGGTTTGACACAGACTGGCAATTTGGGTTGCAAACATTAGATAAAGGCGGTCTGAGAAAAGGAACAGTCAAACATGTTGATGATGGCGATACAATACTCATTTCTCCTGTTTGTTCCAAAGCTACGGAATTCATAGCATATAATGCTACACAACACCTTATACCTATACCACCCTATTCTATCACCGAAGAAGGTAAAATATACAGCTCTCCTGTTGGAATGGCTGGTATCCAAAGTGTACGCTTGTATGGAATAGACGCACCGGAATTAGGGACGGAAGAAGGGAACGAATCCAAGAGATTTTTAGATGATCTGTGCGAGAAAAAAGAAGTTGTGTTTGACGTAGATGACTGCTGCCAGTATGACAAATACGATAGGATATTAGCGATGGTTTATGTCAAAGGTACGAATGTGAATCAGGAGATGCTAATAAATGACTTGGCAATACCACTAATAATACTACCCTCGGAATTTGTACCGTATGCAAACTACACATACACACCACTAAATCCGGTTGTTAACCAGAGTATAACATTTAACGCCTCTTCTTCCTGGACTTTTGATCCGGACGCCGCTATAATATCGTACGACTGGAGCTTTGGAGACGGAACAAATGGGACAGGAGTGATAACTAATCATACGTACCTGTCACCAGGCAATTATACTGTGAGTTTAGAGGTAACGGATAGCGATGGCAAAGAAAGAAGATGTAACGCAGTAGACATAACTTTAATGGTATATTTGACGGAGGGCCAACCACCAATCGCAGGCACACCACTACTTCGGTGTGGGTGCTAATAAATAAAATTCCCAACTAATGGATGCGGTACAGAATGTACAGGTATGAAAAAAGACCAAAATTTTCCCCTTTTTCTTTTTATTAGCGGGATTTTCTAGACGAGTAGAGCGAAAAGACAGCAGCAGTCCTGCCAGTTGGGTTGCATATGACAGAGAATTTAAAGCAGCATTTATTTATGTGTCGTGTGTTTCGATCGCCACCCTGCAGCGGATGAAATTAATATAATCATGGGAAAAAAAAGATGCGTGGTCACTTCGCCACGCACGTATTCTGTTTTAACAAAGCTCAACGATTGCTACCACGTCTATTTCACAGGTCTATTACCGCCGCGCATGCCGCTACCGTCCCGAGGCTGCGCACCATCGCCGTTTTGTCCCTTACCGCGCTGCTTGTCGCTACCGTCCTGAGGCTGCACATAATTGTCGTCTTGTCCGTTCGGTATGCCATCGCCATCATCGTCTCGGCCGTATATGCCCATATTATCGCAGACCCCATCGCCATCTGCATCGACAAAATTCGGTCGTGCACTCACCACACAGATGGAAGTTGCCACCAGTGCCAGGACCATTATACCCGCAATTATTTTTCTTCTCATCTTCTCGTTTCACCCCCTATTTTTTTTGGCGTGTTTCCACAGTTATATATTGAAATAACCTGCCTTAAGCTTTTCGTTTCACCCATATCCCTACCAAATCTCGCCCAAATCTCACCCAAATTCGCTCAGATAAAAATATACGCAATATCAACTTTCTATCGTTTATACACTCATCAGAGCATGATGACTCAAGATTTTAGGCTTAGGGAACTCCCAGTAAATAGTTTACCCAAAAAGTTTTGATAATTATCATAGACACAGATTTCACAGATTTACACAGATGCTACTCTAAAGTCCCGAAAAGATTATTAAGTTTTTACGGGTTCATAGAATCAAAATTAAATTTATAAATCAATACACTACTTTAAATCTGTGTTAATCTGCGTTAATCTGTGTCTTAAAAATCATTGAAAAATGATAGATACCGTTCTGGTAAATTATTATTTGTGAGTCCCCTAAGATCCCGAACAACTCCAGAGTATACATACGGCGATAACCGCACGTATAATGGAAAAACGGATTCGAGGTGAGCGCCTGCATAATCAGGTAACTCAGTCAACTGATTGGCATTAGAAGGTCTTTCCATTAACGCCCTGATTATACGAGCACGATTTACACCGCCTTTAGTACCAACAATCAGCCACCAAATTACACGTTTCATTGACCTCAACCCTCTTTTAAGCATTGAATGGGCGTCGAAGCTAATAAATCTTCAATAAGATCATATTTTGAATCGTTAGAAACCGAATAAAAAAAAGGTATTTGTTTAGCTACTTTTTATAACCACAAGATTACACAGATTTCCACGAGAAAAAGAATAATATTGGCATAGTTTCAGTACACTATTAACTAATTTATACTCCAATAATCCCAAGTTCTTGTGTTAATCTTGTG
>JAUWND010000010.1 GCA_030612835.1 Candidatus Methanophagales archaeon
GCAGAGCGTGCAAAGGACGGTGCCATCACATCTGCACAGATGAAGAAGAACAGAAGCGGGCACAGTATCAAGGTGATTGCAGCACCGCAAGACGTACCACAAATAGCCTATCGAATAATGGCCGAGACCGGATCCCTGGGCGTTCGAGTCATGCAGGTAAAACAGCGGTTCATTGCTGATAGAGAAGGGAAGAAGGTGAAGGTGAGAATAAAAGGTGTGGAAAAAGAAGTGGGTGTGAAAATAGGCAGGGATGCAAAAGGGGATATATTAAACATAGCTGCGGAATTTGAAGATGCAAAAAGGGTTGCGAACGAGCTGAAAATACCGCTAAAAGAAGTGATAAAGATCGTGGAAGGAACATTTTACTATAAATAATGCTTTTCTTTTATTGTAAAACGGAAAGTTTGCGGGGGTTGCCAAGAGGACAAAGGCGCAGCGTTGAGGTCGCTGTCCCGTAGGGGTTCGAGGGTTCAAATCCCTCCCTCCGCATTAAAGAGTTTTATCATAAACAAAACAAAGTATAAATGTTAAGTGCTTTTATCATTAGTAGGTATATTATTTTTAATGGTGAGGTATAGAAGATGAAACAAGTTGGTGGAGGGGTAGTCTCGGAAGGCGAGAAAATAACTGTAAGTGAGAATGATGCTGAATTAGAAAAGATCCTGGAAAAATCAAAGACCATTATAAAGGTGATTGGATGCGGTGGAAGTGGGACAAATACAATAGAGCGGATGACAGTGGACGGTATTTTTGGCGCTGATTTATTCGCACTGAACACAGATGCGCAACATTTGTTGTTTTCAAAAGTGGATAATAAGCTATTGATAGGTAAGAAGACAACGAGGGGGCTAGGAGCAGGAAGTATCCCGAAATTAGGTGAAGAAGCAGCGAAGGAGAATGATTCTGATATAAGGGCTATGGTTGAGGATGCGGACATGGTATTTGTAACCTGTGGATTAGGCGGAGGCACAGGAACAGGGTCAGCGCCGGTAGTTGCACAAGCAGTGCAAGAAGCAGGCGCTCTTACTATCGGTGTGGTAACCGTCCCTTTTAAAGCCGAGGGGAATGTACGGATGGAAAATACAGATGTAGGACTGGAAAAACTGCGTGAGAATACTGACACTTTGATTGTTATACCAAATGACCGGTTATTGGAGGTAGTCCCGAGATTGCCATTAAATGATGCTTTTAGAGTTGCCGATGAAGTCCTTATGCGTGCGGTAAAGGGGATAACAGAACTGATAACAAAACCAGGTCTTATAAATCTGGACTTCGCAGATGTGAGAACGGTGATGAAAGATGGTGGAATGGCAATGATTGGATTTGGGGAATCCGACGGACAGAATAAAGCAATAGAATCAGTGAGAAAGGCGTTAAGCTCGCCCTTGCTCGATGTTGACGTCTCCGATGCAAAATCGGCACTGGTGAATGTAACAGGTGGTGAAGACATGACCGTAGAGGAAGCGGAAAGCGCCCTTCAGGAAGTCTCTAAAATGATGAGCCCTGATGCAAGAATCATCTGGGGTGTTCAGGTAAGTCCCGAGCTGAAGAATGTGCTAAGAACTCTGCTCATTGTGACCGGTGTGAAGTCCGAGCAGATATATGCGAAGCGGAATACAAAGAAAGAGCGATATGGCATTGAAATCGTGCATTAATTAATAAGAGGTGACAACAATGGAAATGAAGTTTGAAGATCTGTCGAAGAAGTTACAGGTGTACATAAGAATACTGAAGTTGGCGAAACGGCCAACGAGAGATGAGTTCTCCAAGATTTCTAAAATCGCTGGTGCCGCGATGGCTCTGGTTGGACTTATCGGTTTTTTTATCTATCTCTTGATGACAGTATTACCTGAGGCTTTGTAGTATGGTTAATGTATACGCAGTAAAAACAACGGTAAATCAAGAGCTAGCAGTTGCGACTATGGTTGAGGGTGCATTGGGCGAAGAAGGTGTGAAGGATCATGGAATTAAGACGATAATGGTACCCGAAGAGCTAAAGGGGTATCTGCTCGTAGAAGCCTCTTTTCCTGAAGCGCTAGAACAAATAATTCAGAGTATTTCACATGCAAGGGGATTGGTCAAAGGGGTGATGGGCTTGGAAGAAGTTGAGCATTTCCTTACGCCAAAACCTTCTGTAACTGGGATATTGGAAGGTAGTATAATAGAAATTGTGTCGGGACCATTTAAAGGCGAACGAGCAAGGGTGAAAAAAGTAGACGAGGCACATGAAGAAATCACCATCGAATTATTTGAAGCTATGGTTCCGATACCCGTCACGGTCAGAGGGGATAGTGTGAGAGTATTGAGCAAAGAGGAGAATGAAGTGGAATAAAACAGAATGGCCAAAGAGAAGGAATTGAAGGCCGCGATAGTACAGGATTATGAAACTGGGGAGGTCCTTATGCTTGCACACATGGATGATGAGGCGCTGAGGCTAACCATAGAGACCAAAAAGGCACATTACTGGAGCAGGAGCAGAGGTAAATTATGGCTGAAGGGTGAGATTTCAGGTAATGAGCAGATAGTAACGGACATCTTTATAGACTGTGATGAAGATGCAGTGCTACTGAAGGTGAAGCAGATAGGGGGGGCATGTCATATGGGATACCGATCATGCTTTTACCGCAAGATAAACGGCGAAATAGTGGGTAAGAAAGTGTTCGACCCCGAAGAGAAATATGGTAAAAATTGATTTCCTAACTGTTATAGTGCTACCGTTGTAGATACCTTTATATATACTCTAGACCTATAGTGCAAAGTGGTGATGCAAAAAAAATGCCAGAAGACAACGTGGTATATATCGGAAATAAGTCTGTGATGAGTTATGTCTTAGCTGTGGTGACGCAGTTTAACAACGGCTTTGACGAAGTAGTGATAAAGGCGAGAGGTAGAGCAATTTCTAGGGCTGTAGACACCGCAGAAGTGGTAAAGAATAAGTTCATGCCTGGAGTGGAAGTGAAAGACCTAAAAATAGGGACGGAGCAAATACAAGGGGAAGGCGGAGACAAAGCGAATGTCTCTTCGATGGAAATAACAATGAATACAAAGGCATAAAGGGAGATAGAAGTAGATCTAAGAAAGTTTTCTCCTAAAATTCTATCATTTCCCTCATTTTTTTATTTTTTATAGAGTTACTTATGTATACCTTCATATTAGAAATGTTCACGAAAAAGCACATCATTTCGACACGTGATTTCTCGAAGGCGGAACTAGATTTTATATTAAATCGTGCAGAGGAGTTAGAGTCATATGCCATACGGGGAGCGGGACAAGAAAGCGAGTTACTAAAAGGTAAAATACTCGCCAATCTCTTCTATGAGCCAAGTACTCGAACACGGCTATCATTTGAAGTGGCGATGAAGCGATTGGGTGGTGAAGTGGTAAATTTATCCTCGCCCGAAGCGAGTTCCGCAGCGAAAGGTGAAAATTTAGTGGATACAATAAGGGTAGTATCAGGATATTGTGACATAATCGCGCTCCGACATCCGAAGGAAGGCGCATCGAGAATGGCTGCTTCTTTCTCTTCTGTGCCGATAATAAATGCGGGAGATGGTGCAGGGCAGCATCCTACGCAGACTTTGCTCGATTTATACACCATAAGGAAGGAGAATTTACTTGATGAGCTCAAGATTGCTCTGGTTGGGGACCTGAAATACAGTAGAACGGTGCATTCACTGGCTTATGCCCTATCATTATATGGTGCGAAGCTATTTTTTGTGTCGCCAGATGCCTTGAGGATGCCAGATGAGATAAAAATGGACCTAAAAGGTGCAGGGGCCGAAATCTTCGAATCAACCAAAATAACAGAATTTATAAATGAAGTAAACGTGTTATATGTAACGAGGATACAAAGAGAGCGGTTTCCTGACCCT
Organism: Candidatus Methanophagales archaeon; assembly: GCA_030612835.1. Classification (GTDB taxonomy): domain Archaea; phylum Halobacteriota; class Syntropharchaeia; order Alkanophagales; family Methanospirareceae; genus Methanophaga. Next base: position 3,873 of record JAUWND010000010.1, read on the forward strand.
ACGGAGTATAACAAAGTGGCTGGCACCTACCGGATAACTACGGAGCTTATAGCGGAGAATGAAGATGTGGTAATTATGCATCCACTCCCCAAATTGGACGAAATAAATCCAGATGTGGACCAGACAAAAAATGCGAGATATTTCCGACAGGCTTTTTACGGCACGCCTGTAAGGATGGCCGTCCTTTCTTTATTATTGAAAAGTTAAAATAGAAAGTGGAGGCAAGAAAGGGGGATGAAGAGAAGAATGGAGATGGAAGCAGAGATAGAAGATATTGTGGATGCAGTAAGGAGACATCACGAACTGTATAAAAACGCATTGCCTATGATCGCAAGTGAGAATATCACGAGTAATAAGGTAAGGTTGCTACTCGCTTCTGATTTGTCGCACAGGTATGCAGAAGGGGAAGTAGGAAACAGGTTTTACCAGGGCTGTAAATATATAGATGTGATAGAAACGAAGGCAATAGAGCTTGCAAAAGAACTCTTTGTGGCGGAACATGCAAATGTAAAGCCTATTTCGGGCGTAACTGCGAATATGGCCGCTCTTTTTGCTCTTACTTCTCCGGGCGAAAAATTAATGGCATTATCAGTGCCTAATGGCGGGCATATAAGTCATTCGAAAGTTTCTATCCCCGCGATGCGGAATTTGACATTGGAAACGTTCCCATATAACGCGCGGGAAATGAATATAGATGTAGATGAGATGGTGAAGGCAATAAAGCTAAATAAGCCTTCGCTATTACTCTTTGGATGTAGTCTATTTCTCTTTCCACACCCTATTTCTGAGGCAAGGGAAGCAGCGGATGAAGTGGGTGCGAATATAATGTATGATGGATCGCATGTATTAGGACTTATTGCGGGAAAGAAATTTCAGGATCCCTTGCGTGAAGGAGCAGATGTTGTGGCAAGCAGCACACATAAAACCTTCCCGGGCCCTCAGGGTGCGCTATTATTATGTAAAGAGAGCTTAAAAGAGAGAATAGATAGTGCTGTTTTCCCCGGAACGGTGAGCAATCATCACCTGCATCATGTTGCCGGATTGGCGGTTTCATTAGCTGAAATGCTGTATTTTGGTGATGCATATGCAACACAGATAATTTCAAATGCGAAAGTATTAGCACAGAGCCTATATGAAAAAGGGTTTGATGTTTTATGCGAGCATAAAGGCTTTACCGAGTCACATCAAATTGCCATAAACACTCTCAGTCATGGCGGTGGGGCTGCGGTTGCGGAAAAACTGGAAAAGGCGAACATAATAATAAATAAAAACATGCTGCCTTCAGATAAAGACCCCGAAAAGCCAGCCGGGATCAGAATTGGTGTGCAAGAGCTTACGAGGATAGGGATGGAAGGATCGGAGATGCGAGAAATAGCTGCCCTTATAGCGCGGGTAGTAATAGGTGGAGAAGACGAAAGTAGGATAAAGGATGATGTTATAGTGCTAAGGAAGGATTTTCAGCACATTCACTATTGCTCAGGTGATGGTGATGCATACGCATTTCCAGCGACATAAATATGAAAGCTTTTATATAGGATAGTGTAATAGATATAAAACGAGAATGCTAGAGGAGTTGGAAGAGCGAAGAGCGGGAATAACGAAAAAGGCGGATGAGTATAAAGCGAGAAGGACCGAGTTAAACTCTGAAGCTGGCAAATGGGCTGATTTAAGGGACGAGTTGAACGGGCGGATAAAAAGCGCGGTCGAGAAGGCAAAGGGGTTCAAGAAGCAACGAGAGGTGTACGAGAAGCTGATAGCGGACGGAAAGACGAAACGTAGCGAGTTGAATAAAAAAGCGTCCCAGCACTATTCTACTGTAGAGCAGATGCGGAAGAAAAATGATATGCAGAGCATACAAGCTTTTGAACTGCTTAGGCAGAGAATAGACAAATTAGAATTAAGGCAGCAGGTAGAGGTGCTTAGCAAGGAAAAAGAGCGGAAATTAGTGGCGAAGATAACCGAGTTAAAACGAGAATTTGATGGGATGGAGCAGGAACTGGAGAAGGACCAGAAATTGAAGGAATTACTGAAAAAGGCGCAAAAGTACCGAAAGGAGTCCGATAAATATCACGAAGAGGTAATAAAAAACGTGAAATGTTCCCATGAATGCCGTGATAAGATGGTAAGATGCTTTAAAGAGGCAGATAGAGTAAGGGTAAGAGCAGATGAAGCGCACCAGCACTTTTTGGAGTCACAAGAGGGGGCAGATGGAGTGCACAGGCTTTATATTCGGCATCTTCGTGACGTAAAAGACTTTGACCGCGTAATAACCGGTCTGAAGCGGAAAGTGGGTGAAGATTGGGTATTCCGGGAGCGAATAGAAGCGAAGAAAAGGGCTAAAGACATTTATGAGCGGTTCAGAGATGGTGAAAAGCTAAGTACAGAAGATTTGATGCAGTTGCAAAAGTCTGAGATGATGTTCAAATAAAACCTTTTTTGCTTCGCAAAAAAGCTGTACAAAGAATAATAAGCTCTCCTCCGGTGAAAGGTTACTTTACTGGGACGAGTTTTGTTTGAGGTGGTTAAAATCATTGATATACACTGTCATCTTACATTCAAAGAATACGACGCCGATAGGGCGCAAGTAATAGCGGATGCGAAGAAGGTGTTAAGAGGTGTAGTGATAAGTGGAGTAGAGCCAGAAGATTCAACGCATGCGATCGCACTTGCGGCAATGCACGAACGCTTCATTTTTGTCACTCTCGGGCTTCATCCGATACACGTATCTGAGAATACGGACCAGGATATAGAGCGGTACGCGGAATTTATAAGCGAGAACAAGCGAAAAATAGTTGGTATTGGTGAGATCGGGCTTGATTACCATTGGATAAGAGATCCGAAGAAGATAAAGAGGACGAAAGAGATATTTGTGGAGTTTCTCGAGCTTGCAAAGGAACTTGATTTACCTGTTGTGCTTCACTTGCGTGGCGCGGGTAGCGAGGCAATAGAAGAAGGTTTGAAGATCGTTTCGGATGAAGACATAAAGAAAGCGGTTTTCCATTGTTTCACCGGTAAACCGCTACTTGCGGATCAGATATGCAAAGAGGGCTATTACGTATCGCTGCCAACGATAATAGCGAGAAGTAAGAGTATGAGGAAAGTAGCGAAGAGAATACCTATTTCGCTTTTACTCACCGAGACAGATGCACCTTATCTTTCGCCTGTTGAAGAAGAGAGAAATGTACCACAGAATGTGGAAGTGGTTTATGAGGAGATTTCGAGGCAGAGGAAGAGCGATGTAAAGACGGTGGAAGAGCAGATCGAGGGCAATTTTGAGCGGTTGTTTGGAGTGAAATTGATTTGAATGTCTTTATTTCCCGATATATTTCCTGTCTTTCAGCACTAAGCCATCTGGACCGAGATAATAAAGGTGCTTCAGGCCTTCTGTCCTTTCCCTAACAAGGTCAATATATTCTTTTTTTTCAGCTTATTTGGCCCCAGCCGCAGAGTAGGAGGAGGTCTTTCGACCTCCGTCCCATCATCGAACCGTACGTACGGATTTCCCGTATACGGCTCTCCGATGGCGTTGCCACATTGCAAAGAGTGAGATCAACCTTCTCTTCCCACCAACCTCCAACAAGCTGTTTCAATACACAAACCTTTTCGACTATCAGCGTGGCGTCTTTCTCATGAAATACCTTCGCCGATAAAGTCAATTACGAATTACGAATGGTCAATTACGAATTATTTAGGATATTGATTCGTAATTCTTAATTTGTAATTCTTAATTGAATATCGGTCGCCTAACCAACCTTTCGTCTTCATCCCGACCCTAAGCAGACATGCTAGCCCTCTATGGGAATCTCCCGTTTATGGGGCCGCGATTACATACGGTAAGTCCGTCTCCATAGAGGCGTCGAACTACCCCAATGTGGAGGAGGGTAGTCGCTTAACATATCCCACCACTGGTTCGCTTGTGCTTCAGGCTAAAGACCGCCTCAGGCTCTTCAGAAAACTTTTAGAAAAAGTTTTATCAAAAATGCTTCCGCCATCCCCCTCACGAGGGACACCCTGCCACTGTCGGCTTCTGTACCGATACAGGTAAACAGCACAGGAGGGATTTTAACCCTCTGGCTGATTAGGCTACGAGGCACACCCCCAACCCCAGGTACAGCGCAAAATGGAGGCCATTTGGCTGAAAAGCCAGAAACTGAGCCATAAAGACATATGCTGTCCTATAGGAATCTCTCCAAATAGCCTGCGCGGATATCTTCGGGTATATCTAGAAGGAGGCCTCGAGGCGCTGAAAAAATTAAACTTTTACCAATCCCAAAGCGAACTGTGCGAGCATACAACAACTATTGAAGCATACTTCTGCGAACACCCTACCCTCCAGTCAGCGTTAAAGAAGCGATGGCTAAAATTGAAGAACTAACAGGAATTCAACGTAGCGAAAATCGGGTGAGGAAGTTCCTTAACAAAACTTCGAAAAAGCTCAATCTGTGGCGGTGTGAAGTATATGTCCTCATCCGTACGTTTTGCCATGTCGTCTGAAGACATGGCTCGGCGAAATAATTTTCGTACGCTGCATGCCGGAAAAGTACTTGTTATAGTACAAATATGAGTTCAGGCAGGAGGTTTGCATTGGAAATAAAAAGGGCGATTGAGAGGGATAAGGAGGATAAGATAACAGAGGTCTCATCCAACGAGAGTTTACTAGCTTGAGATTTTTTGTTCTCCTTAACCTCTCAACCAACCAGCCAACCAACAAGTAATTTCATGGTGGACAACCGGCAGGATCCCAATCAAAAGTTACAAAAGCATCTTTCCAATGGCTTTTTTTCCAAAACTCATATCCGTTCTCGAGATAGCCGACGATTGCTCTATCCCAAATATGAAGCTCTATGCCGTATGCACATTTGATTTTTCCTCCCGCTTGAGGTATTGTACACAAATTCAGTGTCCCTATCTTTTCTCCAACTCCGCCATTGATGGCACCGACAATACCTTTGTCATTGATGATTCCCGGAATTCCTGGATCATAGCTACCAGTGCCTATTTCATGTCCCGATGCAGCAATATTCCCGCCAAATACTTTCAATCGAAAGCCGCTGAAATAGTCATCTCTGAAGTTACCGAAGATATTAATATCCTCGCTTCCGACAAAGATGTCACATTTTTTATAGTTTCCGCTGCTATCTTTTACTGTAACTCCTGATGTGGGGAGCGATGATCCACCAAACGGAAGAAGCTCAAGTTCGCTGTTGTCGAGCATAACACTAACCTCATCTTCGCATAGCAGAGTTTTGTCTGCTTTTGCCACTTCAAGTTTCAACTTGCATTCGTCGTTCTTTCCGTAGCTGCTCCAATATACCAAAGCAGTATCTTCATAGTATCCTTTGTCGCTAATATAGGTACCTATATCAAACCATCCATCAGGATCCGGGGTTCTCGAGATAGAAGGCAAACCCAATAGCCACAAAGGATTTGCTGTGTACCTATCATCTTTAATAGGTATCCAGGAAGCGCCGTCATCTGTGCTATACAGGAATCGGTAGTGCTTTGCATTGACTATATTGACATTTCCCTTGCACGCAATGATACCTCCAAACGGTCTGTCGTATATAGGGGAAGCACTGCCTTCCTTGACGGCGAGCCCTTCTCCGCTGCCGCTTTGACTGATCTGATCTACAACAACTCCATTGACAATTCTAATGTCGCACTTGACTTCATCTTTCGGCCTTATCCGAATATTTCTTGTTAACACATTTCCCCATGTTGGTGTATGAGTATGCCCAAAGGGTGTTGGGTCTTCGTTCCAGGAGAGTATCGCTTTGACTTTGACGATATTCTCATTGACGATATTGTTAATCTTGCAAGCTTCCAGTTTTGATTCGATATTTGGAATTCTTGCCTTTACAGCATAGAAGAGATGCTTATCATTGACATCAGGTATATTGTGAACATTTACTGTTGATGTAGCTACATGCTGATAACCAGTACTGTCACCCCAATCAATATAGAAAGAAATATATTGCTCACTGCCCAAATCACATAAATCACCATTGAATCCGTATGGCACTTTTACCTCTATCACTGCTTCTAAAAGATCATCCTCAGGATAAAGTCCAACACATTTTAACTCTTCATACGTTGTGTTAGAGAGTATTGGTTTTACTGGTACAAGCATATCGGGATCAATTGCAAGTTTAGGGAGTAGAGCTTCAACAGTTTCAGGTGGAAGCTTATATACCTCTTTCATAATCTCATTCTTATCCTTAGATTCTGAGATAGAACCAAAGTAATTTGGATTCTGCATGATCAGCTTCTTAAATTCAAACCGCTCTTCTTCAACTTTACCTTCTTCTTTTATCTTTTCTTCCGCTTCGATTGATTTGTCTATTAATTCTTTTATCTCCTTTTTATCCCCCATAATCATAAACTTTTCAGGAGGAATTGATCCAAGAGGCATAATTCCTGCTTCTGGCAGTGGTTTAATAAGTTCGATTATTGGACCTATTTTCTTAGGTCTAATCTGAACCCATTCATCAACAACATTGCCCCATACGGGTACATAATTATATCCGGTAGGTACTGCATCCCATGACAATATTGCCCTCACTTTAACTACTTGCGGTGTGTCGCATTTCAAATATTCTTCAGGTATAAAGGGATTACATACGGCATAAAAAAGGTGCCCTCCATTAACAAAAAGCATGTCATGGACATTGACCTCTGCTACTGCACCAACACTTACAAAGCCAGCACCATAATCAATATAAAAAGCTACATACTCCTTGCTACCACCATCGCATAGTCGCCCCTTGTAACCGTAAGGCAATTTTACTTCTATAACAGCCTCCAATAAGTTGTCTTCCGGATACAATCCCTCACATATTAACTCCTCATATTTGGTATTATTTCCCATTGGGCACATAGGCGAATATTCTACCGCAAGTACATCGTTGGTTATAGTTCCAAAGTAGTTCGGATTTTCAATGATTAGATTTTTAAACTCGCGCCTTTCCATTTCCACCGCCATTTCTATCGAATGTTTTGAAATATTCACAACAAATTCTTCTGTCTCACCAGCCCTATATCGAACCTTATCTTCCGTGGTATGAATCACTTTTCCATCAGGACCCTTTATCCTCAGATAGATATCTGGTTGTGTATCCAGATAGGCGTCTTTAAAATCTTTCCCGTCATATCTAATCTCGAAATTACCGTCTTTGTCTGTGATAACCGAGCCTAATCGGTCATCATACTTATAATCTTTGTCCAGCGCCTCAACCAATAGACCGGAAACTCCAAGTTTGCTCTCTAGTTCTCCAACTTTCCCATAAATCTTAAATCTTTTCTCTTTTTCAATCATTTTTTCTCACCTCGTACGAAATGATATTTGTTCCATACTTTTTATTCCTCTAATGAAATTATATAACACATCACTATATAAATAGAAAATTTGAAGGTTCGGTTTCAAAAATCGTTGATAAAAATACGTATTTAATCCAGAAACAAGATGAGCACATTGTGGTTGAAAAGGGATATTCAAATCCAGTTGAATTTATGGAAATCGACGATCTAAGCCGTTTTACACCAACGATTAAGATAATATTGGATTTATTCAACAACCATAATGCTCGTGCAGTATTTATTTTAAATGAGGAAAAATTCATCCCTTTCAAGGTATTTGCCAAGAAATTCCTAGCTCTTACAAAAGATGATGGTAAGATCTACGATTTTATTTTATGGGCACAAATCGGTACGGTAATTCATGGGCTGAAAGTATGGCTCAATTGGCCCAAAGAAGAAACAAATGGAACGATAAATGCATTACCCGTATAGACATCAGGCAAGTTATTTTACAATATCCAGATGATAACCTATACTTTGTTTAGGGAGAGAAAATTCAAAATTGACGATGAAAAGGTTTGGATGACCCCGTTTCAACTTGCAGGTGCAAAATATACTGACGCTCAAGAAGCTTGGGATATTCTAAAGGATTTTTTATAGTGAAATATACTCAAATTTCAAACCCGCCGCAAGAAGGCGCCCACAAGTGTCCAGGGCACCACTCCTTAAGCTGCGTAAATTGATCCCTTAACCGTTTGCTACTCCTCCCCTTTATCCGCTTCGCTATCCGACTTACCGAATACTTCGGCGGACTGCGAAGCGTTTTTGTGAAACATTTTTGATAAAACTTTTCTTAAAAGAATTTTGTAAACGCTTTTTCTAAAAGGGTTTTTTATGAACAAATGTACATGGTCAACATTCACAACCATGTCAATAACCTCAATATCGAGCTCTTTACAGGTTTCCCGAATAATTACTTCCGCCACCTCTGCCACATCCCCGAGCAACACCTTCCCGCGATACTTCGGCGATACAAAACGTCCCAGCCGGGAGTCGAACCCGGATTTTGGGCTCCGCAAGCCCAAAGGATATCCATTACCACACTGGGACAACCTTTTATAACCACAAGATTACACAGATTTTCACAAGATTTTTCTATTTACCTCCAAATTCTTCTTGCCACATGTTAATACAATATATCTTTTCATTAGTAGTCATCCTCCAATAACCTTCACACATGCCTCTCGCCTTCTGGGACCGTCACATTCAATGAATAGAATACTCTGCCATGTTCCCAGAGCTAAATCACCGCCCTCTACTGGTATTGTCACACTCGAGCCAAGCACAACAGACCTGAGATGAGAATGTGCATTGTTATCAATTTTATCATGCGCGTATCCCCCTCTTTTAGGGATCAACTCATTCAGGAGCGTTAAAATGTCTCTTTTCAGGCCTGACTCGTTCTCATTTATTGTAATTCCCGTAGTAGTATGTCTTGTAAATATCACACATATTCCGGAATCAACACCTTTTCTTTTAACTATCTCCTTTACTTCCCCTGTAATGTCCATGACTTCGCTATTCCCCTTCGTCTGTATTTGGATTCTTTCCATGCCATTTAAGATAATGAGATATTAACATAAATGGTAAAGAAAATTGCAACTGCTGTTCATACATTCGGATTATATAGAATACGAAGCGAAGGCAAAGACGAGAGTTGCCGAAGAGCTAGAAGAATCGAGTAAGAAAGAGCGGATAGAAGAAGCATTAGTCGCTTTCATTGCCGTGGAACGAGAGGATGAGCAGAATGTAAACTATGTTATAGGAAAAGCATCTGAAGAAACAATTTCTATTTTCAACAAGGTCAATGCGGAAAGAATAGTTTTATATCCCTATGCACACTTAAGCTCTGAACTGGCTTCGCCTGATAGGAGTATAGAGATATTGCGAGGGCTAGAGGCGGATTTGGTTTCACGGGGTGTAGAAGTAACGAGAGCACCATTTGGATGGTATAAATCGTTCACAGTGCGATGTAAAGGGCACCCGTTATCCGAGTTATCACGGAAAATAAAGGTTCATGAAGGTGTGGTGGAAGAGAAGTCAAAGGCGTTAGAAGCGGAAGAAAAAGCGGAATCTCATTTCTTCTTTATGGATGAAGAAGGGAACTTGACATCTGATTTTGAATTTGAAGAAGCGTCGAATTTGAAGAAATTCTTCCTCTATGAAAGTGAGAAGAGAAGAGAAGTGGACAAGATACCACCGCATGTGGAACTCATGAAGCGGTTAGAAATTGCAGATTACGAACCCGCTTCGGACCCCGGGAATATGCGGTTCTATCCTAAGGGGAAGTTGATAAAGGTGCTATTAGAAGACTATGTCCGGCAATCAGTGTCAGAATACGGCGCTGTTGAAGTGGAGACGCCTATAATGTATAGTACGGGACATCCAGCGCTGAAAGATTACCTCGAGCGGTTTCCCGCAAGGCAATATTCGATGCCTGGCAAAGGCGGCAAACCGGACTTATTCTTACGCTTTTCGGCTTGTTTCGGCCAGTTCCTCATGTGTAAAGATATGAGTATATCGTATAAGAACCTGCCGTTGAAGATTTTCGAACTCGCACCTTCCTTCAGAAAGGAAAAGCGGGGAGAGCTTGTTGGCCTTCGGCGCTTGAGAAAATTCACGATGCCCGACATGCATACATTATGCAGAGACATGACTGAGGCATTGGATGAGTTTAAGAAACAGTACGAGTTCTGTATTCAAGTTCTTGATGGCATAGGATTCTCAACGAGCGATTATGAAGTTGCAATAAGATTCACAAAGGAGTTCTACGATACGAATAAGGTGTTTATAGAAGATTTGGTCCAAATAGCGGGAAAGCCAGTACTTATAGAGTGTTGGGACCAGCGCTTTTTCTATTTCGTGCTCAAGTTCGAGTTTAATTTTGTGGATGCATTAGGAAAAGCATCGGCTTTGTCCACCGTCCAGATAGACGTGGAGAATGCAGAACGGTATGGTATAACGTATATAGATGCAAATGGCGAGAAGAATAGACCTATCATACTCCATTGCTCTCCAAGCGGAGCAATTGAGCGATGCATATATGCGTTATTAGAGAAGGCATATTTGGAGAAAGAAGGCGGAGTTCTGCCTATGCTGCCTCTTTGGCTCTCGCCTACACAATTGAGAATACTTCCTGTAGCAGAAAGGCACCTGGAATACATAGATAGTATTCTGCCAGTACTGAACGGGATAAGGGTGGATGTAGACGACCGGGAAGAGACGGTATCGAAGAAGATAAGGGATGCGGGTCGTGAATGGATACCCTATGTTGCGGTGGTAGGAGATAAGGAAGTGGAGAATAAGACGTTGAGTGTTACGATAAGAGAAGAATCGAGCAAAAAAAAGCGAAAAGTGGCGGAAATGAGCGTTTCTGCACTTAAAGAGCGGATTGAAGAAGGTTTAAAGGATAAAAAAAATATTGAATCTACACGTTCTTACGGGCTGTCAGAGCGAGCAAAATTTGCGGGTGGCTGAAGAAGGTTAAATGTGACTTCACCCAGATCCACATCGAAACACATATACTCCTCCTTCTCTATTTCAATGTTCACATTGACATCTGTAACATTGACCCCTGTATGACAAGCGACGCAGGCTTCATTCGCGCCCGCCATTTGGGGATTGTCCATTGCTGCACGTATTAAATCTTCATGTGCAGCCATCCCCCCTATGTCAAAGGGTGTGGTATTCATACCGAAGCCACCTGCGGATATAAAATCAGTATAACGGCTAATACCACCAATCAAATGACAGATACTGCAATTCTGGCATTCGGTATAACTCCAGTGGCCGTATATATTGCCGCTATCGCCATGACAATCCATACATTCAACGTAAAACTCGAAGTTAGCGATAGGGGAGTGGTGGCAGGTATCGCAAGAGAATTTGAGATGTGCACCGCCCACTAATATCTCTTCCATTACTTCACTATAGGTTGAACCAACGTCCTCAGACATATTTGAGATATTTGACACCTTTGGAATCCCACCCCACGGATCTTCTTCCAGATGCAACACGGAGTACGGGAGTGCAAATACGCCTACTGAGACTACAACAACAGAGAGAAGAGCGATCGCTTTGCCATTCATTTATCTTCATGACAAAAAAGGAAGAAACATTTATAAACTTTTTTTGTGCCAGAGCAATTAAGTGCAAAATGCAAATTGCAAAATGCAAAATATAAAACGGGAATGGAAATGGGCTCTTTTGACTTTAAAGTGTCCATTAACGCCATCTGTTGAACTTTGACTTTTGCACTTTGCATTTTAAATTTTGCATTGATCTGCTCAAAAACCTATGGATTTTTGAGCAGATACCTCATTTCCTATGCCTAAAGAGGCATACTGCAGTTATTATACCGATTATAGCGAACAAAAATTCGGAGCCCGGTATTAATGCTGTCGGCGTTGGTGAAACAGCCGGAGATGGCGTTGATGGTGGTATCGGCGTCAGAATAGGTGTAACTGTAGGGGTGACTGTCGGTATGGGTGTTGCAGTCGGCGTTAAATGCGGTACCGCAACCTCATTTTCTTTCTTGGGTGATGGTGCAGGTGTAGGGAAAGGTTCATAATAGGATCCACCCCTTTTAACATCTTTTTTATCACTCATCGCATCCAAGCCACATGCCTGCGCTGATTCCGTCTTTATCTGGAACGTGTAGTCGCCTATCTTCCATCCCGTGGTTTTGAGACCGTCAGTGCCATATTTTTTCAATTCTGACACTGTTATGTCTGTAAATTGTTGATCGTTCCCCATATCATATTTTATTTGGCCATCCGGACCCTTTATGATGAGATCAACTATGTCCTCATCGAACAGGTTTATTCCCGCGGTATCCACTCTAAGCTTTGTTCCCACAGCGATAAACGATACCTTTGTTGTGCCTACTTTAAGCTCCAATGGTATATTCACCGCCTCGACAGAAAGCTGAGCATCATACGTTGTTTTATTTATATAGTTCACATAATACGCACCGGACATTGGCCAATTCACGTTGTAAATAATGTTACTGTTGTCCGCTGGATACGTATTCACTACATTGCCACTTACTAATCGGTATACAATTGGCGGTGCGGCAAACCCTTCAAATTGTAAATTCTGTCCGATTAGCACTTTTTGTGGTCTTGGTTGTACAACTATATGGTTATAATTATCGCCCCTACTCGCAGCATAACTCATCGGCGCTGCAAAGACCAAAACTAACATAATTGCTGCTATTACAATCACTTTGCCTTTTGTCACGGTCTTCATCTTTTTCATCACACCTCTAAACTAAACATTCAGCCCCTAATTTTATCCATGTATCCAACCCATATAAATTTTTAGAAAGAAAGGTTTTTGATTATAGGGAGGGGAAGCTTCTAATAGCAGATAGTAAATAAATGCACCTGACAAAAGAGGAAGAGCGGATATACGAAGGAGAAGAAGGCTGGACGAAGAAGAAAGCGATGGAGATACTGGTAGCAATCGGAGATATAAACAACGCTTCTGAGCTGATCCCAATAGCAAGCGCACACATGTCCGGTGTATCGTACAAGACCATAGGAGACGCATTTGAATTCATAAACCGTCTCGAAGGCACAGTAGAAGTAAAAAGCACCTTGAACCCGATGGGCATGGATAGGGAACTGTGGTCTGAGATGAACATCACAAAAGAGTTCGCAAATAAGCAAACTGCGGTATTCACAGCGTATAAAAATCTGGGCATCGCTCCCGTGTGTACCTGTATTCCCTATCTACTAGAAGGCGGGGCACCCCAAAAAGGTGTGCATATCGCATGGTCGGAATCATCAGCCGTTTTATATGCTAACTCGGTCCTCGGTGCGAGAACGAATATGGAAGGTGCACCTTCAGCTCTTGCCGCAGCCTTAATAGGAAAAACCCCGCTTTATGGGCTTCACCAAACAGAGAACCGAGCGCCCGAGATACGCATCTGTGCGAGTTGTGACCTTGCAGATGCAGACTATAGCGCACTCGGATTTTTAATTGGCGAACTCGTAGGCAATAGGATACCGCTAATAGAACTTCCTTCTATTCCAAGTAAAGACGAATTGAAGCATTTATCCGCTGCAATAGGTGCAACCGGGTCCGTAGGACTGTATCATATAAGAGGACTAACACCTGAAGCATGGGACACACCCGCTGAAAAAATAGGTGTAGAAGAAGGCGATGTGACTAAATTTTATGCAGGCGCAGAGGAAGCCGATGTAATCGCGATTGGATGCCCTCATTGCTCTTCTCTTGAACTCCAGCAGATACACAAGCTACTGCGGGTTGAGGGCAAAGGCAGGAAAGTGAAAAAAGATTTCTTTATATTTACCGCGAGAGCGATAAAGCAGCGCATGCAAGAACTGGTGATACTGATAGAGAATTACGGAGTTAAGGTAATTTGCGATACATGTTTCGTGGTCTCACCTGCATTTGAGCAGTATAAGCGCGTATTGACAAACTCGGGTAAAATGATGAGATACGTGCCTCTTCTCTCCAGAGGAGCGGAAGTGAGATTGTGCAAGACCAAAGAGTGTGTTAGAGCGGCATTTTAAAATCTGAGAGGGATTTATATAATCCTATTTTTATTCTAACTTTAACTAACTTCAGTACAAGGATAAGATGGCAAAAAGACACAGACCAAGGAGAGGGTCGCTTGCCTTTTCACCAAGGAAGCGAGCAAGAAGTGAGATATGTAGGATAAAGAGAGAAACGATAGTCGACGGTGGGAATATACAGGGCTTTGCCGGTTATAAAGCCGGGATGACACACATTATTCTGACCGATAACGCCAGCCATAGCGTGACAAAGGGGATGGAAATAGCTATTCCCGTGACCGTAATAGAGACGCCGCCTATGCGGGTAGAGGGATTCCGGCTTTATAAGACCACTCACTACGGTAAGCAGACAGTAACAGAGGCGTATGACGACCTTAGTAAAATAGAAGAACTAATCAGGAGTAATAGTACGGGACTTGAGTTGCGTATGATTTCTTCCACACTGCCCAAAGCAGTGAATGGCGTGCCGAAGAAGAAGCAGGAAGTGATGGAGACACAGATGGGCGGCGAGATAGGGAAAGACCTCAAATACGCAAAAGAAATGCTAGGGAAGGAGATAAGTGCGAAGGATATATTTAACGAAGGTGATTTTGTGGATGCCACTGCAGTAACCAAGGGTAAGGGCACACAGGGGCCCGTAAAAAGGTGGGGAATTACCATACAGAATGCAAAGGCGCGAAGATCGGGAAAAGGCCGCCATGTTGGTGCTATCGGCGCTTGGACGCCTCGTAGGGTGAGGTGGCGAGTACCCCAGCTTGGGCAGACCGGGTATCAGCAGCGGACAGAATATAATAAGCGGATAGTGAAAATAGGCGAGAATGGTGAAGAGATAACGCCAAAAGGGGGTTTCCTGAATTATGGCATCGTGACAAATGATTATGTTCTATTAAAAGGCAGCGTTCCAGGACCTAAAAAGAGACTTGTGCGACTTTCTCGAGCTATTAGAGCCCCTCCTAAATTGGATGCGCCAGACATAGTATATATAAGCAAGGAGTCACAACAAGGGTGATAATGAGACGAGAGAAATGAAAGGAGAACTAAAGGGTAAAGTGCTGGACTTATCAGGTAACTTTGTAAGGGAGATAACACTTCCACCAGTATTCATGGAAGAATACAGACCTGACTTGATAAAGAACGCAGTGCTGGCAATGCAATCAAACAGGCTGCAGCCAAAGGGAACAGACCTTTTATCAGGGCGAAAAACATCTGCAGAGAACTGGGGTCCTGGCAGAGGCGTTGCCAGAGTCCCACGCATAAAGGATGGACGGAGAGCGGCAAAGGTGCCACAAGCGGTTGGCGGTAGAAGGGCACATCCGCCAAAAGTTGAGAAGATCCTGAAGAGGAGAATAAACAAAAAGGAACGGCGGAAAGCGATAAGATCTGCTATAGCAGCTGCTATAAATCCGGAATTCGTAAGAGCTCGTGGTCATATGTTTAATACGGACGTAGAACTGCCGATAGTCGTGGAGGATTCGTTCGCAAGCCTTGAAAAGACCTCGGAGGTAACGGAATTTTTTAAATCTGTAGGCGTGTGGGCTGACTTACTGCGTGCAAAAGGCCGTAAAATACGGGCAGGTAGAGGGAAGATGCGGGGTAGAAGGTATAAGACAAAAAAGAGCATTTTAATTGTCATCTCAGGTGATGAAGGAACAGTAGAGTCCAAGCATTCATCTAGAGATAAACGAATATTGAAAGGCGCGGAAAATTTACCGGGTGTTGATATATCCTACGTGTCTAAACTAAATGCTGAATTATTTGCCCCGGGAACGCATCCGGGCAGATTGACCATCTGGACAGAATCTTCCATAAACAAGCTTGCCGCAATGGGGTGATAAGAAATGGTGCTAAAACATGTACTTCCAAGTGAAAAAACAACTTTGATGATAGATGCGGAGAATAAACTCCTGTTTGTTGTGGATTTACGAGCTAATAGGGCAGAGATAAAGCGAGAAGTGGAAATAGTATTTGAGACACCGGTGAAAAGCGTGAGGACAATGATATCATCTAAGGGAAAGAAGAAAGCGATAATAGAATTTGAGGATGAAGGCAAGGCGAAAGAAGTAGGTACTTCACTGGGTATATTATAATAATAAGAAAAATGGGAAAAAGGATAATAGCGCAGCGGAGAGGGAAGGGATCTCCAACGTTTAGGGCACCTTCGCATCGTTATAAAGGTAATCTCGAACACGTGAGGGTGAATAAGAATGAGACGGTATCCTATAGGATCGTGGAAATAGTGCATGATCCTGCAAGGAGTGCTCCTATCGCTCTTATAAAGCCAAAAGACGAGAACGGGGGGGGAGTTAAGCGTTTTATAGTCATACCAGAGGGTCTTGGCGTAGGTGACGAGGTATGTTATGGAGAATCAGCCGAGATAAAAGCAGGTAATACAGTACCACTTCGGAACATACCAGAAGGACTCATGATTTGCAATTTAGAGTTAAGATCAAATGACGGTGGTAAGATTGCACGGTCTTCAGGAGATTGTGCAACGTTGTTAGCACATGAGCATGAGACAGGAAGATCACAGGTATTATTACCAAGTGGAAAGAAGAAATGGCTATTATCAGACTGTTTTGCAACTATCGGTGTAGTTGCAGGTGGTGGACGTACCGAAAAGCCTTTTGTAAAAGCAGGAAAGAAATATCATAAGATGAAGGCACGAGCAGCAAAATATCCGATAGTGCGAGGAGTAGCTATGAATCCTGTTGACCATCCTTTTGGTGGTGGCGCGCATCAGCACGTTGGTAAGCCTAAAACAGTCGCCCGGGGTGCACCACCAGGAAGGAAAGTTGGGAACATAGCGGCAAAACGAAGCGGAAGGAGGTGATCTGATGGCAAAGAAGAAATCTAAAACAACATTGAAGAAGAAGGAAGAAGAATTTACATATAGAGGGTATACGATGGCAAAGCTAAAGAAGATGAAACTTGACGAGTTGGTTAAACTTTTATGTGCAAAACAGCGAAGGAAAATAAAGCGGACTTTGCGACCTGAGGAGGAGAAACTGCTGGAGGCAGTTAGTTCGGGGAAGAAAGATGATATAAGGACACATCTAAGAGATGCTATCGTTTTGCCAAGTATGATAGGGAAGAAGATAGGGATACACAATGGAAAAAGCTTTGAATACGTAGAGATAAAGCCAGAGATGATAGGGCACTATTTAGGTGAGTTTGCATTGACACGAAAGAGAGTATCACATGGAGCTGCGGGAGTAGGAGCGACAAAGTCTTCAAAGTATGTGCCGCTGAAATAAGTGAAATGGGACGGGTAAAATATTGCACGGAAAACGTAATTGATCCGGAGACGACAGCTAGGGCTATGGCTTATGAACTCCATATATCGCCTAAGCATGCGCATGAGGTGTGCAGAGCGATAAGGGGTAAGAAAGTGGGGGCTGCAGAGACGTACCTGGAGGATGTGCTTGGAATGAATGTGGCAGTCCCATTCAAGCGATATAAGAAGAAAGTTGGGCATCGTAAGGGGCTAAATAAATGGTATGCAGGGCGATATCCCGTAAGGGCAACCGCGGCGATATTAAAATTGCTACGAGATGCAAAGGGCAGTGCTGAGTACAAAGGGCTTGACCTTGATCTAATGCGTGTATGGCATGTGGCCACGAAGAAGGGTCGCACAATTCATGGAATAATGCCACGTGCTTTTGGTCGTGCTACGCCCAAGAATACTGACACGGTCACTGTTGAGATAGTGCTAAAGGAAGTGGGAGGTTAGTAGAAGAAAGTGATAGAGAAGATATTTGTGGAAGAAGGGATAAAGAAAGTTCGGATGGATGAATATTTCCAAAAAGAGTTAGAAAGAGCGGGTTATGGGGGTATGGATATAAAAAGAACCCCTATGGGCACGCAGATAACGGTCCATGTTGAGAAGCCGGGAATGATAATAGGGAAGAATGGTAAGCGAATAAAAAAGGTGACAGACGAAATAACCAAGAGACAAGAGCTGGATAATCCACAAATAGATGTTCAACCTATAGCAGCGCCTGAGCTAAGTGCGCAATTGATGTCTAATAGACTTGCAAAGCTAATAGAGCGAGGTTGGCATTTCAGAAGGGCTGGGCGGTCAACTCTGCAACGTATAATGGGTGCAGGAGCACTTGGCTGTGAGATCACCATGTCAGGAAAGCTTAGAGGACCGCGTGGCCGCGTGGAGAAGATGGTAGAAGGCTATATAAAACACTGTGGTTCGGTAGCTGAGGAAATAGTGGACAAGGGGTATTCCATAGCGAAGAAAAAGACCGGCGTTATAGGTGTCATGATTTGGATAGTAGCGCCCGATGCAAATATACCCGATTCTTTTCGCATGAAAGTTGTAAAAGAGACGGGTGTGGAAAAAGCAAATGCTGAAGAAGCAAAGGTTGAAGAGGTAAAGGTTGAAGAGGTAAAGGTTGAAGGAGCGGAAGAGAAAGAGGAAGAATGAGTATATTTAGGATGGAAGAGATAAGAAAGATGGGCGAACCGGAGCGGCAGGAGGAATTGGAGAGTTTGATGAAGGATTTGTTACATGAGCGAGGGATGGTAGCCACAGGTGGAGCGCCTGATAATCCGGGTAGGATAGGGGAGATAAGAAAGGCCATAGCGAGGATAAAAACCGTTCAAGGAGAAAAGGGAAGAGAAGAAGAGAAATGAACATGGAGGTTTGTCCTAAATGTGGATTGCCAAAAGACTTATGCATATGCAAGGAGATCGCGAAGGAGCAGCAAGTAGTAAAAGTATTTACCGTGAGAAGGAAATTCGGTAAATTTGCTACTATAATAGAGGGAATGGATGGAAAAGAAGTGGACTTGAAAGCGCTGTCGAAGGAGTTGAAGTCGATATGTGCGTGTGGCGGCACGGTAAAAACTGGCTGCGTTGAATTACAGGGTGACCAGAAAGAATTAGTAAAGAAGACGCTGCGCGATATGGGCTATACGTTAGGGAGTAAAAGATAAAAGATGAACATAAATCAGCACAATATATTGCAGCACGAACTGATAGGATTGAAAGCAGAAATTGGGGCGAGTAGGAATAGTAGCATGATGGGGCTCTGTGGGGCGGTGGTTGACGAGACGCGGAATATGCTGGTTATAGAGACAGAGCGAAAGAATGAGAAGAGGATAGCAAAAGCAAAAAACACATTCATTTTTGAGTTGGGCAGCGGAGTACGAGTGCGAGTAAAAGGTGATCGACTTGTTTCAAGACCCGAAGATAGGATAAAGAAGTGAACTTGGTATGCAAGATTATAGAATATGAGGTATTATTAAGATGCGAAACATAGGAATAGAAGTCAAGAATCCCGATAAGGAATGTGAAGATGTCAATTGTCCGTTTCATGGCAAGTTGCCGGTAAGGGGACAGGTTTTAGAAGGCATGGTGATAAGTGATAAAGCGCAGAAGACAGTTGTTGTTTTGAGGACATACCTCAAAAAGATAAGGAAATATGAGCGGTTTGAACCTCGGAGATCTAAGATTTCTGCACATAATCCACCCTGTATAAATGCAAAAGTAGGGGATGTGGTGAAGATAGCGGAATGCAGACCACTGAGTAAGACGAAAAGTTTTGTGGTGGTAGAAAAGCGAGCGTCATGAATTTTTTCATATTTAATGCTAAAAGACATATTTAGGTAGTAGTATGAAGGGAATAAAAGCAAAGATAACAAAGGCATTGCCTACTGGTGCACGTTTAGACTGCGTGGATAATACTGGTGCGAAGGTGTTGCAGATAATAGCAGTAAAAGGATACCGTGGCGTAAAGAACAGATACCCGAAGGCTGGAATTGGTGACGTGGTGATTGTAACAGTGAAAAAGGGGAGACCGGAAATAAAGAAGCAGATAGTGAGGGCGGTGATAGTGCGGCAGCGTAAGGAATTTCGGCGGCCTTCTGGGATGCGAGTGAAGTTTGAGGATAATGCTGCGGTTATTGTAGATGAAAAGGGTATGCCAACGGGTTCAGAGATAAGGGGGCCAGTTGCACGGGAAGTGGTGGAGCGGTTCGCGAAGATAGCCTCGGCTGCAACGATAATCGTTTGATCTGGCAAAGCGGAGGTTACCGAGTGGCCAAAGGAGGCAGACTCAAGATCTGCTCCCGTAGGGGTTCGCAGGTTCGAATCCTGCCCTCCGCATGCAGAAGCAAAAATGCCAACGGAAGAAGAGGGAGAAGAGGGACTAAAACTCGCAAGAGCTGCGATAGTGGAACAATTGAGTAAGAACAGCAGAATGCAAGCGCCGGATAACTTACCCATTAGTTTTGAAGAGAAGCGTGGCGTTTTTGTCACGCTGAATAAATATGAAAATCTAAGAGGCTGTATAGGCTATCCCTATCCAATATTTAAGTTAGAAGATGCGATTATAGATGCCGCGATATCCGCAGCGCTCAACGATCCTCGATTCCCTCCGGTTGCACTGGATGAGTTCAAGGATGTGACGATCGAGCTCACGATACTCACTACGCCACAGGTGTTAAAAGTGGAGCCCGAGAAATTGCCAGAGCAAATAGAGATAGGCAAACATGGCTTGATTGTAAAAAGGGGTATATATCAAGGGCTTTTACTGCCTCAAGTAGCTACTGAAAATAAATGGTCGGTGGAGGAGTTTTTATGTCAGACATGCTGGAAAGCGGGCTTGCCACAGGATGCTTGGTTACTGAAGGATACAGAGGTCTGCACATTTGAGGGACAGATATTCAAGGAGAAAAATGATAAAGATAGATAGATACAGATGTGGGTATTGTGGTGCGTGTGTCACAGTATGTCCCACAGGGGCAATAGATTTGATGGGTTTGTGGATAGAGATAAAGAATGAAGAATGCAACAACTGCAAAGCTTGTGTTAATCTCTGTCCGGTAGGTGCATTGGAGATGGAACTGAGGTCAGATAAATAACGCTTGGATCGCAATAGTAGATGAAGATATTAAGTATTTACGGGAAATAGGAGAAGGTAAAAGCAGGTATGAGTGATAATGATGCTGCGGGAGCTATTACAGATAATCTAATCATAGTGGGCACAGGACACATATTAGAAAAGAGCGTTAAGGAAGTAGAGGCGGTAATAGATCGAGAAAATCCGGACGTAGTCGCTGTTGAGTTATGTGAAGCACGCTACAAATCATTGAAAGGAGAAGTCGGAAATTTTTCTGTTAAGGATACGTTAAGTACAAGCAGTCCGTTTTTAATACTCACTCATTGGCTGCTTGCATACGTGCAGAGGAAAATGGGCGATGAATTAGGAATTGAGCCCGGTGCAGATATGATGGCGGCAATAGGGAAAGCCGAGGAGAAAGGTTGCAAGATTGCATTAATTGACCGACCGATACAGATAACGATGCAGCGATTCTGGAAGAAGATGAAGTTTTTTGAGAAGTTAAAAATGGTTTTTTCTATGCTATTTGCAATCACCAGTATAAGAGGCGAGGGAAAAGGTGGAGAGGGTAAGGGAGGTGCCCCAAAGCTACAAATTGGTGGTATGAATGTGAGTGACGGTATAGATCTTGATAGAATAACAGATGAAGACGTGGTAACGCAATTGATGGAAGAACTAAGAGAGTTTTCGCCGGGCGCTGCAACAGCACTAATAGACGAAAGGGATGCGTATATCGCGGGCAGTCTGTTGGAGCTCCAACATCATAGCTCGACCAACAATTTCGAGCAGAGGAAAACCGTTGCAGTCGTAGGTGCAGGACATGTAGCAGGAATAAAGAATCTTCTACGCCATCCTGAGTTAATACCGCCGAAGGAGGTGTTATGCGCACTACCTAAGAAGCGGTTTGGCATAAAGCATTTGTTAGGACTAGGGATAGGCGTAGCGCTAGTGGTTGTCTTTATAGCAGCCTTTTACTCCGGCATTTCCTGGGATGTTCTTCTTAGTGCGTTTCTTTATTGGGTAGTGATAAATGGCGTTTTCTCTGCGATAGGTGTGGTGATAGCAAGAGGACATCCGCTCTCGGTACTCACCGCCTTTTCCGTTGCCTGGCTTACTTCTTTGAACCCGTTTTTAGCTGCGGGTTGGTTTGCCGGATTGGTAGAGGCTTATGTGAGGAAGCCAACAGCAGAAGACTTAAAAGGTATGATGAATGCGAACTCATTACGAGAATTGGCGAATAACAAGCTGTTTAAAGTCATTCTTGTAGCGGCACTGGCAAATCTGGGTAGCATATTAGGCACGTTTGTTGGTGCTTATGTCGTCTGGCGGGCGCTGGGTATAAGTATGGGAGATGTATGGACAGGCATGAGAATCGCTATTTTTGGGCAGTAGAGATATGGAAAAATGACAGAAAAGATGGTTATCTGGCCTGCTTATTTAGCTGCGGGTAGGACGAGAAAGGAAGGTCGAAAAGTATCGCGAAAAAATGCGGTGAAATCACCAAAAGTGGAAGAGATAGAGAAGGTTGCGAGATTGCTCAAGCTGGAGCCTGAGGTAGAGATAGAGAAAGCATATCCGAAGACGCAATGGGAAAAGAGTGGCCGCGTATTAGTGTCGAAAGGCGGCCGAAAAGGGGTGATTATGGCCGATATTGCAATTGGCATAAGAGCGATGCGCGAGAAGACAAAGGCCGCAAAGCACTAATATATGGTGGTATTATATAAAGAATTAATCAAGAATAGAAAGAGGGGGGAGGGGCAGTAGGGTAGCCAGGTTATCCTCGTGGCTTTGGGAGCCATGGACCCCAGTTCGAATCTGGGCTGCCCCATAAAATAAAATGGAATTAAACTAATTAATAAAACGAGGGCATGACAAATGAAGGGAAAGATCGTAATAGGAATCGCATTAATCGTCGTATTGGTAGCTATTATTGCTTTCAGCGCATTATCGCACAATATAAGAACGCCGGGACTAGAAGTAGTGGCTATTAATGTCTTAGACCCTGGACCTTCTCTATTAGATAGCCGATACATAGCAATTGATCTCGGTGAATCGGTTACTCTTGACGTCAAGGTCATGAATAAAGGTGACAATATCACGCAGCGGGACGCTTATACTGTCTGTATTGATGTGATATATCCCGATAAAGGTGCAGGATACTGGCTATTACCTACCGAACAATTAATACGGGCAGACCTTGGTCCCGGAGGAAAATCAAGTCATACTTTCATGCTGAAGAATAGAAAAGAGGTCCCTTTTAGTGGTAAATTTAAAGTCATGGCATTTATTAAATCTGTAGATACAGGTAAAGAAATCGCTCGTAGCGATAAGGTGACTATTGAAATAACGTATCCAAGATACAATAATTCATAAAGTAAAGTAAAGTAAAGTAACGGAATCAATAAAGACATACATAAAAACATACATATACAAAAGGAATTAATGTGAAAAATATTATGGGCATAACGAAAAAAGTTTGGGTGACGTACTGCGATAAGAGTAAGACAACGCTGAAGGCGCCGATAGCAATAGTAGGTGCATCCGGGTTAAGCTCGGTTGGCAAAATTGCAGTGGATGTGCTTATAGAGAAATTGCAACCACGACTATTTGCGGAACTCTATTCATACGGTTTCCCGGGCGTTTATTACGGGCCTTCTTATGTTGGTGCTCCTAGTAACGCGGGTACAATAAGGGTGAAAGGCAATTTAGTAGAACTACCAAAAGTGGAATTTTATCTGCTTGAAGCGGAAAATATCCTGATAATACGCGGTTATCAGGCTTATGACGCTCTTAACCAATATCTGGTCGCAGATACAGTTACGGATTTATTCAAGCAGTTTAACGTAAAAAAGGTGTTTTCGCTCGGTGCACAGGTAATAGAAGAAGGGATAAGATGCTGTGCAACCGACCAGGAGTTATTGGAAGAGATGTCCAAACAGAAAATAGAGAGAACGAATGTGGAGCGATTTATTGGCTTTTCTGGACTTGTAGTTGCAATAGGGGAAGAGAAAGGGATAAAAGGGATATGTCTATTCGCAAGCACGACACAGAACATGAGAGATGCAGAAGAGCCTGATTATTATGCGGCAAAGGAACTAGTGGATAAATTAGGTGAGATAGTGGGAATTAGCGTTGATACATCGGATTTAGAGGAACGCGGGCACAAGGGGGATGAACTGGCGGAAGAGGGAGAAGAAGAAGAAGAAGAAGGAAGCGAATATCTGAGTGGATACGCGTGAAACATGAATAATGCAAAATGGCAATGGATACGACTGCGTTTGAGCGTGCATGTAAAGAGATAGCCGATCTTGTATCCGAACAAGGAATAAGTGAATCCAATAGCATAAATGAGCTAAAGAAGCGAATAAGCAAGAAATATCGACTGCCTAGTATCCCCCGGAACTCGGATATACTGAAATTGTGCCCTGATGAGTTTAAAGCGCGATTAATGAGGAAGAGAATGCGAACGGCTTCAGGCGTTGCCCCTGTTGCTGTGATGACTTCGCCTTATCCATGCCCGCATGGCAAGTGTGTAATGTGTCCCGGTGGTCCATTCTCGGATTTCGAGTCGCCACAGAGTTATGTGGGCCGGGAGCCGGCAGCTATTAGAGCCTTTCAACATGGTTTCGACCCGTACGAGCAAGTGAAAGCAAGGCTATATCAACTGGAAGAGATAGGTCATGATTTCGATAAAGTTGAGTTGATCTTAATGGGTGGCACGCTAACCGCGAGACCATTAGAATATCAGCGCTGGTTCGTGGGACGATGCTTGGAGGCGATGTCCGAGTGCGGCTCTGAGCGCGGGCGTGAGGTTAGAAATACTGGCATGACGTTCGAGACGAGGCCGGATTATGCAAAGGTGGGGGAGATAGATCGCATGTTGGCGATGGGCGCGACAAAAGTCGAGTTAGGCGTGCAGCAAGTAAACAACAAGATCTTAGAGCATATAGATAGGGGGCATTCTGTGGAGGATTCGATAGCGGCGAATAGTCGGGTGCGGGACAGTGCGTTAAAAGTGGGCTTTCACTTGATGCCCGGGCTGCCAGGCTCTTCCCCGGAAGCAGATAAAGAGATGTTTGATCGGATCTTTTACGATTCAAACTTCAAGCCGGATTATTTGAAGATATATCCCACCCTGGTGGTTAAAGGTACGCAGTTGTACGACCAGTGGAAGAAAGGCGATTATGTGCCGCTTTGTGAGGACGAAGCGATTGAGATAATCGCATATGCGAAAAGGATAATACCTAAGTGGGTGCGGATACAAAGAATACAACGCGATATTCCCGCTCAGTTCATAGAAGCGGGCGTAAAGAAGAGTAATCTGAGGCAATTGGTGAACGAACGATTGCACGACCAGGGCTATAAATGCAGGTGTATAAGATGTAGAGAGGCGGGTCTTTCGTATTTGCAGGGTAGAATCGCAGATGATAGTAACATAAAATTTTTGGCTGAAAGATACAAGGCATGTAACGGCACGGAATATTTCCTCTCTTACGAAGATGTAGAGGCCGACATTTTAATTGCGCTTTTGAGATTGCGGTTCCCGTACCAGCCACACAGGGCGGAGTTGAGACATGCGGCTCTTGTTCGTGACTTGCACGTGTATGGCGAATTGGCTGGCTTGGGCGAACGGAAGATAAATAGCTGGCAGCATCGCGGTTATGGGGCGCGGTTGTTAAAGGAAGCGGAGGCGATAGCACGTGATAATGGATACCGTAAAATAGCCGTGATGAGTGGGATAGGCGTGCGGGAATATTACAAGCGGTTTGGCTATATCCAGGTGGGGCCGTTTATGGTGAAAAGGTTATAGGGGGTGGATACAAGTAATGGTATTTGTTTAGCTCATTTTTATAGAACCACAAGATTACACAGATTTCCACGAGAAAGCATAAAAATTATCCAACTAAAATTAATTATTGACACAGATTAACACTGATTAACGCAGAAGAAATTAAACCCTTTCACCTTATTCTTTACCATTTCTTTCTCTGCAAAGGATAACAGTTTCATTAGTTTCGTGATCCCACTTAATTCGCCCTGTTTATTAACTTTATTAAATTATCTGGAAGGGGTCAATAGTTCGGTAAGTAAAAAGGGTCAATAGTTAGGTAAGTGTATTTGAATTTGGGTCATTACATCGTACAGTGTTATGACGTTTTACCGACATCCGGTCTAAGATCTTTGACCGCCTCTCTTAGCTTGTATTCGAATTTTTCAATCAATACCGCAGTATCCTGGTCTTTAGCTCGATAAAATACCTGCATCGTCTGTTTTTCCAAGCAGATAGTAGCCCAAACGTATTCGCTGATGAACTCCTTGCCCACTTTAAAAGCTTCATTAAGGACAGAGATTTTACCATCATTATCAACCATTCTGATGAAGTGTATCTTCCCCTTGGTAAGTGGTAGTTTCCCCAGAGGGATTTTTAGAGATTTGTTTAGTATTCTGGCGGGATTTATCTGCTCTAACGACTTATTCCTTTTCTTCCAGGCACTGAGATCGTTATATTGCCCAACAAAATGCGTTGATTTGGCACGCATGTCTTCCAGATTTGTGAATGTTTCTTTAGCCCAGAATTTCTCATCAAACCATCCATTGAAGTTCTCGATGCTACCGTTCATCCAGGGGCTC
>JAUWND010000168.1 GCA_030612835.1 Candidatus Methanophagales archaeon
GCATGAGAT
The DNA here is from genome assembly GCA_030612835.1 of Candidatus Methanophagales archaeon. Classification (GTDB taxonomy): domain Archaea; phylum Halobacteriota; class Syntropharchaeia; order Alkanophagales; family Methanospirareceae; genus Methanophaga. Next base: position 10 of record JAUWND010000168.1, read on the forward strand.
AACACTAACAGGATTATCGCCGGACACAACCTATTATCTCGTTGTGAATAGTACAGATCAGAGCGGCAATTCGGCTGAGAGTTCGGAATCCCACTTCAAATATGACTGGTGATGAGCGCTTATAGCAAACCACGAGATTACACGGATTTTCAGGAGAAGAAATAAAAATTTCCATTTTATAATATTTGATTTGTTTTAAAATTATGGTGCTTTGATTTTTACAAAAGATTCAACTTTGCTATATATATTCCGGAGTGATAACATAATAGCATGGGAACAAAAACAATTTCGATAAGGGAAGATATATATAAAAATCTAAAGAGCATGAAAAGAGAAGATGAGAGCTTTGGTGATGTAGTAGAAAGGTTGATACCTAAAAAAAGGGAAGCGAACTTAGTGGATTTTTTCGGTGTTTTGAAGGATAACAAAGTATTGAGTGGATTAGAAGAGGATACCAGGAGAATAAGAGCATCATCGCGGTTTAGGATATGATCATTCTGGATACAAGCTTTTTAATTGATTTTTTCAAGGGCGAAGAGGGAACACAGGCGATTATAAGAACTGACGTTGCAACCACCGCTATCACTTATCATGAAATTTTCTCTGGAATAAAGCATAGGAACGCAAAGAATGAGGGTAAATTTTTCAGGAGTTTCTTCTCAAGGATCAGGATTTTGGATTATGATTTGAATGCAGCGGATAAGTCAAGCGAAATAATGGCAAAGCTTTTGAGCTCGGGGAAAGCAGTTAATGCTCTTGATGTTCTCATAGCAGGTATCGCTATTGCAAATGGTGCGGATAAAATAGCAACGAGAGATGGGGACTTCGGGGAAATATCAAAGATTGCCAAATTGGAAGTTCATGTTTACTAATGGATGTTTCATCCTAAAAAAACAACGCTATATACGCTGAATACAGAATCTCTCATTGTTAAGGCACTTAAAAAGATACAACATGAAATAATGTTCTACGATGCTGATAAAATAGCACGGGAACAGACAGAAATGAGAATAGAGATAATAACAGAAAAAGGGAAGATTAAAGCAAAAGCATAATTCCGGCTTTAATACTCTGTATCCCGCTAACGGCGGCAAGTGCGTCACAGATAGTAATCGAAGATGCAGATACCATTTGGAATGTCACATCCGATTATCCCCCGAAGCTAATTAACACAAAGGACAATGTAACACCGCGAGTAACAATAGAATACGCAAATACCATCTACCATAACGTTCTGGCAATTTTAACAGGATTGACCAATGTAACGAATATTGTAACGGCGCGAATAACAGCAGAACACGCAAATACCGTTTATTGCGCTGATTTGGATAAAGTCCCAGCCACACTCGCTAATCTTTCGCAAACAGTTGTATCGAGTAGATTGATATTTGAATCTGCAAACACCAACCATCGCGAAGAGCTAATCTATCCAAAAGAGTTCATGGCTGATACGATAGCGCCAGCGATTGCAGATATATCCGTAATAAACCTGGTGAACAACTCAGTGAAGGTAACATGGAAAACAGATGAGTTCGCAGATAGCGTGGTAAAATACGGTGTGAACTCAACGGCGTATACAGAGCTAAGCATAGATGTGCTGTTTGTCAATGAGCATGAGATAACACTAACAGGATTATCGCCGGACACAACCTATTATCTCGTTGTGAATAGTACAGATCAGAGCGGCAATTCGGCTGAGAGTTCGGAATACAGTTTCAAATACAACTGGTGATGAGCGCTTATAGCAAACCACGAGATTACACAGATTTGCACGAGAAAAATAATAGTTTTGTTTCGTTTTAAGATTTTTATGCATTATGTGTCTGGTGTCTGTATCCCTAATCCAAAACCTACATCCTCGGCGTTCTCCGTGAACTCTGCGGTTAATCTAACCTTATTTTACATATTCGGCCAACCGTTTGTGCAACTCAACCATAGCAAATGTATCTTGCTTGCAATAGTCCAAAAGGTTCCTTTTTAGCGTTTCCGCTTCGTCCGCACCATATTTACCAAGTGCCAATAAAGCAAAAACCGACATAGCCGTATAGCCATCTCCAATTTCCAGGCCCTCATACGACATTTCCGGCACCAGGACCGGTAGTGTCCGCTTTATTGATGTGCTACCATGAAAATCAGGATGGTAATAATCCTTTCTGATGATTGCTTCGAGATCTACCAAACGGTCTATCAAGAGATCCAAATCTGCCGACAGGTCGGGATATAGTCTTGCAAGGCTGTTTATGACGGTCTTTTCAAAAGAGGTATAAACGATAATACTACCCTCGCCGTTGAGATCGGCGATCAAATGCCCCGCAAGATCTCGCCTGCAATCTCTGCCCGGGTCTGTCAGATATTCGGAATGCTTGACAACAAGACCTGGCTCAGAGCACTTATGTATGGAATATTGCGTAGGTAGCTGAGTATAGGGTGCAATATCGCGATATAACGGTATTGCCGTCATAACAGTCTCGAAGTCAAGATAATAGGCAGGCCATGAAACGGCTTCTAAGTCTGTTTTAAGTCTATCTTCGATGTGCGGTTTCTTTAATTGCACGCAATTTTTTGCTCTAACCTGAGTTCCAGTCAACGGTAATCCGGGCGGGATGTCTTCGATACAAACGATGCCCGATCCAGTTAATGCCTCAAATCTTGCTTGATTCAATCGTGGTAGGTCGAATATATGATTGTCAATCCCTTGCCCTGTGCAGTCGTTGAACAGATCACAACTGCGGCATTCAAATCGTAGTTTGGGCTCCGGTTTTTCTAACCTTCCTGTTAATTCTTCTAGTTCTGCACAAACAGGTTTGAATTCTTCTATTCGAGCTTTTACCGTGTCTGTGTGATCTATCTCCACAAACAGTTTTTCGGATGACATACCCAGCTGGAACACCTTAGAAATCAATAATAAAGAGACCGTAGCTATGTTGTAACCCGCACGTTCAATAATCAGAGCCGTATATGCCATGTCGTCAATGAATTTTTGTTTGGCGTTTACACTGGATTTGACTTCTATCATGTGCCAACGCCCATCATCTTTGCGCATTAAAATGTCGGCTCTTGTGGTAAAATTATCAATACGGAAAGCAGCCTCGAAAAGCGTTGACTCTTTTTTGTTACGCATCAAATTCGTTGTCTCCGTCACGGCGGAGTCTAAATCGCGGGCGGCGATTAAGATACCATCAGGATAAAGTGCTCGTGCGCGTATTCCGATTTCCAATCCTTGCTCTATTTGGTATCTTTCGGCAGCGGTTATAGTCTTGAGCTTTTCTTCTCCTTTTTGCCGCATTAACCAGCCTAAGGTGGGACAGGTCAGTGCAGTTAAGAAGATGCGCTTTGTGATGTTTCGCATGGTGGTTCTCCCATATATCTAAATTAAATTAAAGCAAATCTCGCATCTCCTTAACGATATTTTCCATCTTTATAGTATCCACTTCCTCGGTTATCCTGAATTTCTTAATCATGTTAATATTTCCGGCTGGCACTGTCGAATTTTCCAGTGAAATCAATATTCCTTTAAGTTTTACCGCAGAGTGCGCAGAGAACGCAGAGGCATTAGAAAACCCAAGCGTGGATTGTAAACATTATATTTAAAATCCTGATTATCTGCGTTCATCTGCGTCCGATTATCAAAAATTATTCTTTCTTGGTCCAATTTACCCTTTAATACCCATCCATCACCCCAAATACCCCGCAACATTTTTATAATCGAACTTCTCCGTATCAAGCACATTATTGATAAAGTTGAACATTTTCAGTCGTGTCTCCGCAGAGATATTCGGATACCAGATAGGAGAAGCAACTACGAGCCCTCGAAACGCATAAAACGGCTGTATCGCTTCCAACAATCCATAATCGCCCGTCTTTTCAAGATACACATCGAAAAACCGTTTGAACAATCGCATAAAATCATTATCAACTTCCGCACCATCCGTTTTAAGAAGCCCGAAGAATAGATAATTTATTGTCATCGAGGATACATCGTCAGCAGCTTCGCCCCATTCGCCTCTACTTCGGTCAAGCGCCGTAAAATCAGTCCCTTCACGGAAAAGGACATTCCAGGGATGGAAATCGCCATGAACCATGCACAACCTTTTTGTTCGCTCCTTCAGTTGCCATCGCCAGTCTATGCATTTCTTCTCTATATCCTTCAGCTCGTCGCTCGTTATGAACTCATTTCCGGCTGGATAACTGTCTGTAAGTCCAAAGATACATTCGCTATGCCCCACCAACTCCCGTAATCGTCGCACATAAAGTCCGACATCTGCTTTTTTGACCGCATGAATATCAGCCAAATAGGCAGCCAGCGCAGAGGCTCTATCTTCATCCTCTTTTCTTAAATCCCCGCCTTCTCTTAACCTATCCAGGTCCATAGCGTACTCGTCACCGTCTACTTTCTCGCATACAATGAAATATTCTTCTGCATCGCCTGCTGATTCCATCCCACCATCTTTCGTAAAGTAGCCGACATCGAGCGATTTAACGTGTTTCGGCAGCGTATTGAATGCGTGGTGCTGCCAAATCAATATCTGCGCACGGTCAGAGAGATGGTCATGCCCAAACCCATCACCCTTCATCGAAGAGATAACCACTTCTTTCCTCTCTCCTTCGCCCGTCTCAAACACGATAAAATAAGGTTTGCCATACCCAAACCCTTTTATCTCTTCGCCCTGTTTTGACTCCAGACCTTTTACGCTTTCTATTTTTACCGGTGTTCTGAACGTGTTCTCCAAATAGCCTCTTACTTTTTCTTCTAACATTGCTTTTTGTGACCACAAGATTACACAAATTATCTTGTTGTATATAAAGTATAAATTCTACCTATCTAATTTAGGACGCAGATTTACACGGATTTACACAGATTTAATTTTTTGTTGTTGGGCTAGGCTATTTTTAACGGCATTGCTCGTTTCATCATATTTTTTGGTAAAGCTTTTTGCTTGCAAAAAGGT
>JAUWND010000066.1 GCA_030612835.1 Candidatus Methanophagales archaeon
AGATGTAAATCACTACATCAAACAGAACTTTGGTATTGAGTATAACTTGAGCCATGTACAGCTCATGTCTAAAAAAAACTTCAATTATCCTTTAAGAAAACCCGATTAATTCCTGGTAAGGCTCCAAGCGAGGCAGAACAGAGAGCTTTCATCCAACAAATAGAGAAATACGCTAAACAAGAAAATACGATTCTGCTCTTCTTTGATCCTTGTCATCTCCTCCACAATGTGGTAAATGCAAGAATGTGGCAGCCAAGAGGGAAAAAAGGCACAATCACAATAAAAAGCAATACTGGAAGGAAAAGAATTACCATACTCGGAGCACTCAACATTGGAGATCTCTCTATCACCAAAACACTAACCGAAGAGACATGCAACGCTGAACGCATTATTGAGTTCCTCCAAAAAGTAAAAGAAGCATATCCTGATATGAAAATAGTTATTGTGTTGGATAATGCAAGGTACAATTATGCGAAAGCTACAAGAACTTTTGCAGAAGAAAACAACATCTTACTACTTTTCTTACCCCCTTACGCCCCGAACCTTAATATTATCGAACGATTGTGGAAATTTTCCAAGAAACATTTAGTTAATAACACTTATCACAAAGAATTCAGTAAATTCTTCGATGCAACGGAGCGTTTCTTCAACAATTTGGACGAACATCATCAAGAACTAACTAGCATATTGACACAAAAGTTCCAAATTATACATGCGGAGTAGTATATAAGGGTCCTGAATGTATATTTTATTTTTCTCATCCTTGACCAAAATTGAGGTATATGCTATGTTATTTACGCCCTTCGGTGAAGTATGAAAGGTAGTGATAGTTATTTCACCATTTGGATCAATCTGTCCGTATTGACTCTTGGGAGAATATACATCTGGCAGGGATGTTGAAACTTTAATTTTATTATAATTTGCTTTGATTTCACTGGCAGTTAATGCATAGTTATAGATTTTTACTTCGTCAATGATGCCATTGAAATTAGTATTCCAAGCATCGTGTCTGGCTATTTTAGTTCCGCCCAAACCAGTTAAAGGCGATTTAGGGTGGCTACTACTATCGTAATTTCCACTTGTGGTTGTTACCTGGACACCATCTATATATATTTTGAACTGCGATGGATCTATTTCTGTTTCAGGAGAAGCACTCCATACGCCAACTACATGATGCCAATTGTTATCATTTATAGTTTGAATGGAATGAACACCTGTATCTATATAATTGCTTTCAAGTATATAGAAAACTTGACCACTAGAACCAAATCCACCTCCACTTTGACCCATACCCAAAGTAAGACTTTTTCCTGCACCAGAACCCCTATCTTGAACGAAAGTCTTTTTGTTGCCAGAATCCGTAGTTTTTACCCAGACTTCTATTGTATATGCTGTAACACTATTTTGAGTGTAATTTGTACTAATATAATCATCCTTTCCATCAAGCTTCAATGCATTCCCACTGACCCCGGAGACAAAAGTAGCACCATGATTTGTGCCATCATTACCATTCCATGAATGGTCTTTGGTGTCTCCATCAAAAGGATAATATGCAACAAGTTTGTGTCCTGCTGGCGTGGGACTCGGTGTTGGTGTTGGAGTAGGTGTTGGTGATGGCTCTGTTCCCGAGGCCCTGCTCTCGTAGCAGGCCTTCGCCGCTTTGTATTCCTCGTATGCTTGTAGCGTTGCTGGTGAATCCAGATCCCCTTCGCCTTTAGCTATCAAGGAGGTTAGCTTGTTGTACGCTGCAATGTACCATTGATACGCCTCTCCCGCATCCTGAGGACACTCATACTCTCCCCCAGTCACCGTTTGCCCCGGGGTAGCTGGTGTGGGACTCGGCGTTGGTGTTGACGTAGGTGTTGGCGTGGGGGCAGGTTGTTCTCCCCCAGAAAACGTCACCACTAATTTTGGTCTTAGCTCTGCCTCCTCACTCTCCGAGGAGTAAAAATAGGGAACTTTAACAGAGCCATTTTCCTCGACAAGCCTCAACACTATTCCGTAGTTTGGCCAGCTCCCGTCATACCAGTTCTCGACCAGCTCAGTTACATCGAGATTGATCCATCGTGGGGCACTACCCTGGGCTATGAACTCCGTGGCATACGCTTGAGTTGAATCGAAAGAAGGCTGTCGATTCCAGGTTATCCATGGCTCTGGTGCAGTAGGCTCAACCTCCCCGGAATGATATGTTCCTTCGCCCTCAGCCCATGGTTCCGTCACCCGGTACACGGCATACTCAGCACCTTCTCCTTCCTGATTATAGCAATAGAGGCTCAGTGTTGCATTAGCTATCTCCCTATCGCTTGGCAAGGAGGACAAATCAAATTCAATGTAAATTCTATCTATGCAATCCACTCCCAAATGTATCCCCTTGTAACTAACCGCAAGCACGGGGTAAGCACCCCAATTTGCATTATCCCAATTTCTGTACGTGTAGCTATAAACATGCACATCCTTTCCATCCTCCGGACCAGGCTGCAAATTCGATATTTTTAATGCTCCTGACACGGGAGAAATCTGCAGCTTCACAATTCCGTCACTTACAGTGACGAAAACGCTGCCGTTACATACTGTCAGGTGAGTGGGCTGATCAAGATCGGTTGCAATTTGGGTGACCTGTCCAGAGGTATCGATCCTGGAGATTTTATCCGCGTGGGATACGTAAAGGTATTCTCCGTCCGTAGCCATACCCGATATAGTCTCACCAAGATCCACCAGGCTTGTTTTTCCACCCTCTGGAGTAATCCTAACAATCAAGGTCCCGCTGCTATCGACAACATATATGTTTCCATCAGAGTAAACTACAAGATGCTTGGGATTGGTGAAACCTGAATCCATAGTGGTCTTGGATCCATCGGGAGCTATGCGGTGTATTTTCCCGTCGTAACTGCCAGCCACGTAAAGGTTGCCAGCACTGTCGAAACCCATACCCTGCGGGCTCCAGATCCCACTTGCAATTACTGTCTTCACACCAGAAGCCGAGACATTATAGATATTCCCGTCAAAGGAGCCCACATACAAGTTCCCGGCGGAGTCAAATACTTGGTAGCGGGGTCGATCAATTCCACTTGCGTAGGTGGTAGTGCTCCCATCAGGATTGATCATTTTCACTTGGTTATCGCCCCAGTCAGCTACGTACAGGTTGCAGTCATTATCGGTGTTGAGAAATCCCCGTAAATCCGATATTTTTAATGCTCCTAAAGGATTAATGCCTCCAAACGCGACTGTATATCTATCAGCAAGACACATGAGGTCGTCTTGAGTCAACTCTAGTTTGGGAGAGAAACCGTCATCAGTAATCTCAACACGCTGTCCCGCAGAAACTATCATCTCAGGGTCATTGGTCTTTAAACTTTTCACTGTTACATAATCCTCAAATACCGTGACGGTTGCGATCTTAGATGTGGGATCATAACTAGTTTCAAACTTAGTGTGATCGGAGGTTACTTCAGCATTATCAGTATACAGTACAAGATGAAAAGGATCGACAATGTGAAAAGGATCGAAGAAATCACCCATGCTGAGCCCCACATCAGCACCTTCCCAATCGATATCCGGTGTATCAGTGCCTGTGATATCCTTAAACCACCCCACTACGCCCTTTTTAACCATAACCCAGAGGCTGTCCTCCAGTAATGCTTCAATCTCACACTCAGTATCTTCATATAAAATCATTTTGAGGATACTTTTGCCGTCACTGAGCCGCATAGTTTTCATTTCATTATCTTTGGTTTTGATAATTCCTTCCTTCATCTGGGCTTCAATTACTGATGTCGCATACCGGTCGGAGTACATGTCTTTAATTGATTTCGTCAATCTTAATTCCATCTTTAATTTCTCATTTTCCACTTTAAGTTCTTCAATAAGTACTTTTTGTTTTACATCCTCTGTATACTTCTCGAGATCTTTTATCCCCGACTCCATTTCCTCAATTCCCTTATCAATTCTTTTCAGCTCTTCATCTAAAAATTCACTAGCTGTTGGGGAATCTTTAAGTGCTTTAGCTTTCTCCTTTGCCCCTTCTATTGATTTTTTAGTTATTTCGTGTATTTCCTTCAAAATCTCCGACTGAGTCTTCTTTACCGGAGTTTCACAATCATTATCTGTATTAACATTGCAACCAGCAGGACAGCAGCCATCATTATCTATACATGAAGTTATTTGTGTATGCGAGCATGAAGCTGAGGAAGTTCCTGGATTGTTACAGGTGTCAGTTGTGCATGAATTGCCATCATCACAGTCCGAATCGGAATAGCATGCAACAGTAACTCCACCAATAGTGATGTTTTTTATTGTTTTACTCACATCTGGATATCCTGTTTTAGATGCAGTAACTCTGAGTGTATATATACCCTGTGGAATACCTGTGAGTGAAAATGGACCAATATAATATCCTTCTGGGTTTGTAGGATTCAACTCAAGTTCCCATCCTTCTGAACCTTCAACATAGAGATATGTTTTTATTTTAACATCTTCTATGGGGTGCCTACCTTCCTTATTATACACACTACCTTCAACAAGTATATCTTGTCCAGGAGAATATATATCATTATATTTAGGGGATATTACGTCCATCTCCATCACTTTAGGGCAGCCCTTATCATCCACAGCAACGCCAGCAGGCGTGCCGGGACATGCATCTACATCATCTGGAACTCCGTCTCCGTCCGAGTCAGTTATAGCAACAGCAACACAAAGGCGCGTAAATCGGTCATCTGCATCTCTGTAATCCTGACCATAGTTCCTACTACAATAATCCTCATAGAATAGCTCGCCAGAAGTCGGACTATCCCCCTCCATACGCTTCTTAGCCAGAAGCGCGCTACCCGCAGCCATGCAGCTATCCCATACTTTTTTCGCTTCCACCAGTTCATCATATGCCTTACAACATTCATCTGTGTACCCTTCAGGACATGCCATTCCACAGGGAATAAAAACAAATAAACCAATCAATAAAATAACCCCAAGAATAATATAACTTTTTTTCATCTTTTCCTTTCCTCTTACCTTTCTATCTCCATTAGTTGTATAGCAGTTGCTAATGCCAGCAGCGACCGTAACTGCACCGAGTGGAGCTGAAGCGCACGCTTACCTTTCAAAGCCGCCGTTGCTGCCTCAGCCGCTTTCTTTACAAAGCCACGAAATCCCCCTTTCTTTGCCGCCTCACGTTCCGCTGCTTCCCAGCCAAAGCGGGCGAGCAGTGTTTTCTCATCCGGCGCATAGAATTGGTAGCCGCTGCCCTCGCCTTTGATAGAAGTTATCCGGTAGACGTCTGCGCCTATGAGCTTAGTCTCTCGATCTATGATACATTTTCCGAACTTAAGAAGCTGTTTTTCCATGCCTTTTTGTGCCCTAATTTTATCTAAACTTCTTTTTCTTCTTACCGAACGAAGCTGAATACTTTATTATAGATTGAAGTATAGTATATATAAACATAAAATATTTTTGTTGTATATATGGTATAACTTATACCATAATATTTAATTTAGGACGCAGATTTACGCAGATTATAAAGATCAACAATGTCAAACTTAAATAAGTCCGCGTAAATCAGTGTAAATCAGTGTCTTTAAAAATGCCAATGAAAATTTACAAACATAGTGGCGCTCATAATAAATACAATAAATTCAATACTATACCAGAACTATAACTTATATCTGCACAACCAATGAGCAATCGCAAATGATAACTAAGTATATGGATAAAGATACAAACCATCGCAAAATCTGCGGCGTGGACATGGTCGAGTTAGCGGAGAAATACGGCACACCCCTCTATGTCCTTTTTGAAGAGCTAATCGAGAGCAATTATAAACAGTATCAAACTGCACTTACGGATGTATATAAAAACCACCTCATTTGCTATGCCGTAAAGGCTAATACAACATTTGCGATTCTCAAACTTTTAGGTGTGCTTGGTGCAGGCGCAGATGTAGCCTCGGAATATGAATTGCAATTCACACTTGATGCGGGCATACCACCGGCGAAGATAAGAGCAAATGGTAACTGCAAGAGCAAACAATATTTGGAAGAATGCATTAAGAACGGAATATTAATCAACGTAGACCCAGAAGAGGAATTAGACATATTAAATGAGACAGCACGAGAATTAGGAATGGCGGCAAAGATAAATTTGCGGCTTGCTGAGTTTCCGCTCAAGCATATAACGTCACCGGCAATAACAACGTCCAGCGAATGGAGTAAGTTTGGTATTCCGGTTCAGCGTGCAAAAGAGGTCCTCCAAAAGGTTCTGAACTTAGATCATCTGATTCCCAATGGCTTGATGGTTCATCTCGGATCTCAGATTACCGATATGGGTGCATACCATCTGGTACTTGACGAGCTAATAAAATTAGTGGCGGATGCCGCTAAAATCGGCTTTGACGTTAAGGAAATTAATATAGGCGGTGGTTGTGGCATCTCATATCTAGGTAAAGAAGAATGGAACGGGATAAAGAGTAAAATTGCGGATACAAACGATGTTACTTGGGCTAATGAATTACTCGGGTATAATTGCAATAATGAATGGGTTAGTGAAGAGCTCTATTGCCCGTTCACGCCCGACACATTTATACAAAAGTTGTTTAATGATACTTATACCGCAAACAGAACTTTTAAGGAGCGATTGGAAGCGATAGGACTTCCAAAAATTGTTGTTGAGCCGGGAAGAAGTCTTGTCGGTAACGCACAAGTAACGTTAGTAAGAGTATGCCATGTAGGAACAACACCAAGTGGGCAGAACATAGTTCATGTAGATGCAGGCGTTAATCATCATTCCCAGAACATTATTGTTCCGGAACAACTGCATAGAATGGAGATTGCGAACGACATAGACTCAGCCGCGAGTTTTGAAACTTTTATTGCCGGTAATTTGTGTTATACCGGCGATCTGCTTTGTCGGATAAAGAATATGTTGAACGGTACGCCAAAAAGAGGTGATTATATCATCATTTACGATACCGGCGCCTATTCCGATTTCTTTGCTTCTAATACCAATTCATTTCCGAGACCTGCTAAAGTAATGGTCTCCAAAGCGGGAAAGGATAGACGATTAGTAAAACGAGAAAGTCTGTTTGATGTATTCCATAGAGATGTGGATTGGAAAAAGCTAAAATAATAGGTTTATTTAATATCATTTCTCTGCCTCTTCCAATTCCCCTTTTCTGCTCATTGTCAAATCCAAGCGGTTAAACTCTTCCGTGTTAGGCAGGATAATGTGCAGTTCAGAAGTATAATCTAGGGATAGTTCAGCATCTTTAACGACACATTCAAGTACGTGCCCACCTGCTTCTATCCTCTGTAATGAAATGCAAGTGATACCCAGGCCAGGGACACCGAAGTCACCATAATCCTTTAGCTCGCCATAGGTGATTACACCGTCATAAATGCCATTTAGTATCGCATCAATATTCCTCATGGATTTCAAAGGAGATACATGTTCTCGGCTTCCCGTAATAGATTATCTCTAAACTTTGGATGTGCAATGCTGATGAGGTCAAGTGCCCTTTTACGAGTGGACTTGCCCTTTAGATTGACCACCCCGTACTCAGTGACAAGATAATGGGTATCCATCCTTGGGGTACTAACCGCGGTGCCTGTTTCAAGACGTGGTACGACACGAGAGACCTCTTTGCTCTTAGCGGTAGAATAAAAAGCCAGTATGGACTTACCGCCATGAGACCCAAAAGCGCCTCGCACAAAGTCCAACTGGCCCCCTGTCCCGCTGAACTCTGAGCCGCCAAGGAATTCGGCATTGCACTGACCGAGAAGATCCACCTCTAGGATGGAGTTGACTGAGATCATATTATCATTTTTAGCAATGATCGCGGGGTCGAGGACATAGGAGGCGGGATAGCTCTCCATGCTTGGGTTATCATGCATAAACTCATACATCCTCTTAGTGCCAGAAGCCACAGTAAAGATATTTTTCCTCGGGTGCAGTGTTTTCTTTCTGCCTGTAACAACTCCTTTCTCGATCAGGTCAACCATGGCAGGCACAAACAGTTCTGAATGAATGCCGAGGTCATTATGCAGCTCCAGATACTGAGCAACGGCATTAGGCAGACCACCTATACCCAACTGGATAGTAGCTCCATCGGGTACCAGATCCGCAACATATCTGCCAATAATTGCGTCCTCAGGCTTTGGCTCTGGTGGTATCATCTCCAAAAGTGGGACATGGTTCTCTACAATGGCGTCAACCTCAGATATGTGGATGAGCGAGTCACCAAAGACACGGGGCATGTTCTCATTTACTTCCACAATAAGCCTTTTGCAATGCCTTGCTGCTGTGGATGTATAGTCATTTGCGGTGCCGAAGCTAAAGTAGCCGGCCTTATCCATCGGTGAAACGGTGGTGATGGTGACATCTATCTGCATAGAATCACGTAATAGTCTTGGCAACTGAAATAAGTAAATAGGCACGAAATAGTTAAGCCCGACCTTGACTAAAGCTCTATCGGAACCGCTAACAAACCACGAATATGCCTGAATACAATCAGATAGGTCTGGAGCGAGGACCGTTTTTGCGGCATGCTCCTGTGGCAGAAAGGAGAATATTTCAAGCTCTTTCAGGTCATCTTCTCGCGCTCTATCGGCAATAGCGGAAAGAAGGGCAGGGGGTTCTGCGATACTCATGCCGTGTACAATGGTATCACCGCTCTTTATTCTCTCAACCGCCTTTTGTGCTGTGGTCAGCTTTTGCCTGTATTCTATCGCATGTATATCCATATTGCTACCTCCATTAGATACATACCTATCTTTGAGTTCACATCAATATTAGATGGAATCTCTATCCCACCGTCGATGATTTCCTCTCTTATTTCTCGTATTTCCTCTTTCTTTTCGTCTGTGACTATAGGTAGCGCGTTATCGAGACTGAGCCCAACACCGCCTTCTTTCAAGCCCCACGAGCGGATCCCACCCTCAAAATCACCTTCTACTACCTCTTTGATAACATTAAATACCGCTACATCTGTGCACTTCAGTGTGCTTACCAGCACGTTATCCGGTGCGAGATCCCTCTGATCTGTATCAGCGCCAATAGCATATAAATTACGCTCTTCCGCCGCTTCTATAACGCCCACACCACTTGCACCCGCAGCACCGAAAACAACTTCCGCACCGTCGTCATAAAGCTCTAATGCCAACTCTTTACCCCTCTCCGGATTAGTCCATGAACCGACGTAAGAAACTATGAGTTCGCAATCAGGATTTATATATCTCGCGCCTGCATAATAACCTGCTAAAAATCGGGTTATAGCCGGGATGTCCATACCGCCGACAAAGCCTGTTTTGTTTGTTTCCGACACCATTGCAGCCAAAGCACCAGCCAAAAAGGAACTCTCCTCGTCCCTAAAGATAAAAGAAGCCACGTTTTCTCGCTCTGATACCGTGCCATCAACCAATACGAATTTTTGTTCCGGGAACTCTTTTGATACGTCCAGGAGTGCATCTGCCTGATTTGAGCCTGTGCAGATAATAATATCATATGCTCCCGCATATCCACGTTGTAAATCATCGAACTCTTGTATTGTCTTTGCAACCACAAAATCCAGCTTAATGTTCAGTTCCTCCTCCGCTTTCTTAGCGCCTGAAAGGCATACACTGTTGAAACCGTCTACGTCTAATCCACCGGTATCAAATACGAAGGCTACTTTAGCCTTTTCTCGCTCTTCCCACGTTGGCATGGGCCATATGAGTTCTTTCGTAGCAAGATTCCAGGGCCATACAGTGTAATAGTCCTGATCAATGATCTGACAGATAATGCCATTACCCAGGATATTCTGATGCGTCTTCGGATCAAATCTAACCCCATCCCAGGGCATTATGAGCACGTCAGCCGGGACATTTGTATCCCGAAGCGCATTACGTATTGCTTCGGGATTCGATGAGCCCGCGCGATTAATAGCTTCTGCTAAGACCAGCATCCCGGTGAAAGCGCGTGCTGAATTGCCGTCCATGTCAGTCCCGTAGCGCTCTTTGAACATTTGATTTACCGTATCTACGAGCGGTTTAGTCGCCGCTAAATCGTGGGACCATACGTCCCTGGTGAGGATGTAATTAGCATCTGCACCAAGGACATGTAGGAATTCGGGATCGATGAATCCGCCGTTATCTGCCATAATGGCGTCCGGACAGAAATTCCGCGCCTTATAGGTCTGCATATAGAGAACGGCATCATTGAGATATGACGCCTGCATCACTACATCTGGCCGAGCATCTTTAAGCATTCGAACCTCACTGCGTACATCTAGGGTATCAGAATCGTAAGAGATGCTTTCTACTATCTGATAGCCATATTCACGTGCATACTGCTCCTCGTACTCTGCGATTTCGTTGCCCCAGATTGAGTTTTCCGATACTAGTCCTAACGTCTCTACCCCTATGCCCTTTGCCTTCTGAGCATCGTTAAGAAACACGTAAAAGTTCCGAACGAAAGTTTCCTCGTTTGGTGTCGTCCTGAAGAACCAGTTAAGCCCTTGCCGGGTAAGACTGGGTGCAGTCGCTTGATCCGTTAAGAAAGGTATTCTTTTATCCTCAGCGACCTGACACACCTCAGCGGCGACTGCGCTCTTATAACAGCCAATTAATGCGACCACATTATCCTCGTTGATTAGCCTCTTTGCCTCGGACTTACCTGTTGTGGGGTAACCCTGGCTATCGCCAAAGACGAGCTCGACCTTAGCACCATTGAGTGAATCAATACCCTTTGATCTTGCCATGGGAAGATCCAGGTCATACTCTTTATTGATTATATCAGCAGCAAACAGGACGCCATTCTTAACATCGGCGCCAGTTGCAGCTAAAGAGCCAGAAAGGGGATATATTGCACCGACTTTTACGCTTTCTTCTCCCTCTTCTATGCAACCCGCCATCCCAGCAAGTGAAGACATCAAAATGGCGATCAGAACCGCACCAATAAACCTTTTTGTTATCATTTCTCAGCCATTATATGTGGTTTACATTTTATGATATAAATTTTTAATTGAAAAGCTTTTTATAGTTTGACATTTAGAATAGTATGAGGGAAGCTATAAAAAAAATGAAAAAGAAAATGAAGGCGGGACTAGTAGTCGTAGTTGCAATCGCAGCAGTCATGATGCTTGCGAGTTATGCTGGTGCAGTGGATCCAGATGAAATAACAGAGTCGGTGCGTATTAATTCGACAGAAGTAAAGACCTACAAGTATGACATGAACATGACGATAGACACGCTAACGGGCAACGAAACTAATGTAACGGAAATGACAATAAATGTCAATGCGGGCGGCGTAGAGGACATCATAAACAAATCAATGTGGATGGCAATGAATATAAATGTGAACACAAGTGGAGATATGGGTGAGGACGCTAACATGGGCGCAGGAGAGATCCCAAATTTTGGTATACCAGAAGGAATAGCGACGGAGATGTATCTCATCAATAACACTGTGTACGTGAAGATTGACCTGGGTATCCCATTTATGCCAGCACTGTGGATTAAGATGAAACCGCCTGTGGTGGATGAAACCTACAATGAGACATACAATGAGTCATACTTGCCATTTCAGGACCAACTAGAACTGCTAATGACGCTACGGAATAGCTCGAATGTGACGCTTTTAGATGATGAGGTAGTGGACAGTACAGATTGCTATGTGCTAAAACTCGAGCTAGACTTCAAAAAGCTCTTGGAGTTCTTGATGAATCAAACAACAATGGACGAGCTAGGCATACCCGGCTTTGAGAACCAGGACATAATGGATACTGATAAAATCGAAGACACCATCGATATGATGAATATGACCATGACTGGATGGATAGCAAAGGATACGTATCTCGTGATGAAGGCAGAAGCGACATTGGATATGACGACTACAAGTCCGGATACGGAAGAGGAAGCTAAAGTTGCGATGGACTATACGATGACATTCTACGATTATAACGTGCCGGTAACGATAGAATTACCAGCTGCGGCTGAGGCTGCTATGGATATTGGTGACATGTTTGGTATGCTGCCTGAGTAAAATGAAAACGATATTCTACCGGGAGGAAATGAAACCGAGATTTCGCGAGTCTGATATGCAGTAAGTACGGATGGCTTTGACTTCCTTCGTTTTGATAAATTTTAAACAAAAACACGCATAACTTCTGTTTCCGGTTCAAGAGAAGTAATAGAGTACGATTTGAGTATAGCAGGGACTATAGTGGCTTCGCCGCGAGTGCGGGTGGTAACAGCACCATTTTGGACTTGAGCTTTTATTGAACCTTTCATTACTATTAACATGCAAAATCCATCTTTAACCTCTCCTCCCACCTTCTCTTTCTTATTCAGCCGGATTGATTGTAAGTCAAATAACCCCGGGATGCTAATTACGCTCTCTATGTGAGCATCCTCTGTTGGTTGTGCTTTGATGACATCGGGTTTTCCATACTTAAAAGAAAGTGAAGCTAAGAGAGCAGTAATATCTACTAATTTAGTGGTCTTTCCAGCTCTTATTGTATCATCACCTGAACTCATTACTTCTATAAATTTCCCACTTATATCTGAATGCGGATGGTCAGCAGGGTTCAAAATACCTTGACCTTCATTTAAATAAATCCTATTAAGGTATTTATCTATGATTTCATCTCTTTCTTCCTCGGGTTTACTTAAAGCTTGGGCAAAGTCTACCAGCACAAAAGCTTCTTCGAAAGTCCATTTATTCCGTTTATCTTGCATAAACGCATTAAACTCTTCTGCA
>JAUWND010000144.1 GCA_030612835.1 Candidatus Methanophagales archaeon
CCTCCCGAGATGGATCATCAGTGGTCCGGAGGTCAGTGGTTGATGAACCTGCCAACGGGAGAGCAAAGACAAGAAATGCAACAACAAGTGCAAATGTCCTTGCAGTTGTTGCCTAGACTGTACCGCACTAACTATGCCAACGGCCCTAAACTTGCAGTTGCGAAGAAAGCTGGTATCAACGACAAGGCGCGGATCTATCTTGCAGGTTTTATACTCGGAAGGCGCTAAATTCGGGATCGGGATAACGGCCTCTTTGCCGGCATCATAGACACACATGGAGAGAAAAATTGGCGTGGACCCCTTTTTAAATGGTTATGGTGCTTAATCATTCTCACTGCTTTTTTCCTTTTCCGCTGCCCATATGTACCGTTACCCGCTTCTTAAGGACAGGAACCAACCGTTTTATTTCTATCTCGCCACCATGATCCAGAATATATTCGTTAATCGGCTTATCCGGTGATTTACCATTTACTTCGTATACAAAAAAACCTTCTTCTCCATCTATTGATACAATGAACTCTTTATCACCTATTTTCTTTATTCCCACTCCTGCCACTTCCTTTAATGCATCTAATATGCTTGTCCCTTTCTGAACGTCTATCTCGTATTCCTCGCTAAAAGCCACCATTGCATCATACAGCTTCTCCCTATTTACATTTAATACATGTGTCCTACCGAATTGTTTACACGTCAGCAGATCAGCAGCCTCTAAAATTCGGACATGCTTCGCAGCCACCGGCACTGATATCCCCAACGCCTTTGCCAAACCAGACACGTGATACTCTCTCTTCATTAAAAGCTTTAACATCTCCACCCGCGTTGTACTACTCAATGCTTTGAATATCATCTCTTCTACTCCCCCTTCAAAGAATTAATTATCCGATTAGATCATAAATATTATCAATATATAAAACTTTCGTTACAACTCATGTCAATACCGCCCTTGGGGAACTCACGAATAATAATTTACCAGAACTGTATCTTTTTCCAATGATTTTTAAGACACAGATTAACGCAGATTAACACAGATTTAAAGTAGTGTATTGCTTTATAAATTTAATTTTTATTCAATCCGTAAAAACTTAATAATCTTTTCGGGACTTTAGGGTAGCATCTGTGTAAATCTGTGAAATCTGTGTCTATGATAATTATCAAAATTGGTAAATTATTTACAGGGAGTTCCCTTGCAACAACTGCAACTTGATCTGACACAAATCCTCTGCCAACTTCTTTATATATCTTCTACCCTTTTCCCCATCCTCTAAGCGCTCCAACCACGCTTTTGGAATTGCCGCTTCGCCGTAGTAAGCACCGCTTATCGCCCCGGTCATCGCCCCTAGGGTGTCTGTATCCCCACCTAAACTTATCGCGTAGACTACACTATCCTTAAAATTACCGGATCGGAGAAAAGAGTAAATAGCTGTGGGTACCGACTCAAAAGCCGCCATTCCGTTGCCTAATTCCGATATCACCCTCTTTTCTGTTGCCTCTTCATCCAAAAGTGCCTTTAGCTTTCCTACCTTACCCTTATACATATCCGTTTTAACAACTTCCTTCAGTTTGAGCAGCATATCCTCTTTTCGTCCACGCACGGCAAAAGCGACGGCAAAAGCTTGCAAAGCTGCTCCCGCCTTGCCAAGCTCATGAGAATGCGTGATATTAGCGGATTTATAAGCTATTTCCCATAGCATATCGGGAGTATCAAAATAAAAAAGCCCTACCGGTGCGATTCGCATCGCAGCACCATTGCCATAAGAACCTTTTCCGCCAAATAGTTTTCCCGATGCATCCGCAAAACTTTCTCCCTCGCGTATCCTTCTTAGCACTTCTCTAGATCCTGGCCCGTATCCCCTCTTCACATTGTAATTTTGGATGAACTTAAGTACCATATCAGCACCATTAAAGCCTTTATTAGCTATTAATGATTCCGCAACGCCGATCATCATCTCCGTGTCGTCTGTGTAGCGGCCATAGATCATTTCCCACCCCCCTCCATATACAGAACCCACCATCTCCCTGTCATAACCTTCCACAGGAGCGCCTAATGCATCGCCTACTGCACTGCCTAATAAAGCACCCCTAAATTTCGCTTTTATGTCGATCCTTGAATCCAAGCCCATAAACTTTAATAAATATACGCGCTTGATAAATATTCAATGAGTGCAAAACAAGGCAACTGTAAAAATAAGGCGATACTATTGATATGCGATGGTCTTGGCGACCGTCCATCAGTGGGTGGAAGAACACCCCTACAAGCTGCTGATACCACTAATATGGATAAAATAAGCGAAGAGGGCATAAATGGGTTGATGGACGTGATATCGCCGGGAATAGTGCCGGGGAGCGATACTGCACATCTTTCCCTCTTTGGGTACGATCCCCACACGTATTATCCAGGCAGAGGCGTGTTTGAAGCGCTTGGCGCAGATATGCAATTGCATAAGGGCGAAGTTGCATTTAGAGCTAATTTCGCTACTGTGGACGAAAAGATGCGGGTCGTGGATAGAAGAGCGGGAAGAAACGGGAGTAAAGAACTGGCATCTGTACTAAACGGGCTTGAAATAGATGGTATTGAGATCGCTCTGAAGAATACTACCGAGCATCGATGCGCACTTGTAATGAAAGGCGAAAATATCTCCAAATACGTATCCGATGTGGATACGCATGAAGCTGGGAGTATTGTACAAGAATGCAAACCACTTAAAGAAGGTGAGGCTGCCCTGAGGACAGCGGCAATCGTAAATGAATTTGTCAGGATGAGCCATGAGCTATTGAATGAGCATCCAGTAAATGAGGCGCGGAGACAGAAGGGAGAACTACCTGCGAATATCATTTTGCTGCGAGGCGCGGGCAGCTATGAAGTGGTGACACCGATAAAAGAGCGGTTTGGGTTTAGCACCGCATGTGTAGCGGGAGCGTCTCTTTATAAGGGCGTTGCCAAATACCTTGGCATGGATATTATCCCTGTTGAAGGTGCGACCGGTAAGGCGGATACAAACTTAAATAATAAGGCGGAAGCGACATTGCAGTCTTTGGAGGATCATGAATTTGTCTTTGTTCACGTGAAGGATACCGATAATAAGGGCCATGATGGTAACTTCGAGGGTAAGAGAAACATGATCTCTCGGATAGATAAAGAGCTTGTGGCGCGGCTAAAAGATGCCGATGCATACATTGTCATTACTGGAGACCATAGCACGCCGGTGCCACTAAAAAGACACAGTAGTGACCCGGTCCCAATAGTTATAAAAGGGGAAGGGATCAGGAAAGATAACGTGAAGAAATTCGATGAGATTTCGGCTGCGTCCGGCGGCTTAAACAGGATACGAGGCCTTGATTTGATGCTGACAATAGCTGATTTTATAGGTTATTATAAGATGTATGGGACGTAAGTAACTGCTCAAAATGAAATAGGCATAGCAGCGATCCAGAGTTCCCAAGTGCTCTCGCAACTCAGTACAGTAAGGAACGCTGACGAGCTTATCTTCCGGGTTCGGAATGGGACCGGGAGTTTCCCCGCCGCTATGGCCGCTATGCCCAACTACACATATCTACTTATGTTAATATAAAGGTTCT
Source organism: Candidatus Methanophagales archaeon (assembly GCA_030612835.1). Taxonomy (GTDB): domain Archaea; phylum Halobacteriota; class Syntropharchaeia; order Alkanophagales; family Methanospirareceae; genus Methanophaga. The sequence goes on from JAUWND010000144.1 coordinate 3,577, forward strand.
TGACAAGATACCAATAAAAACCTTTTTATATCGATATGTACATCTTAGCATATCGAGGATGATGATAATATGGAAAGAAGAAAAATTTTGGGTTTTGGAATAGCGATGGTAGTAATTGCGTGTGTATCACTTGCCACTTTTTACAACCCTATTGTGGAAGCGCAAGAAGCAAAAACACTCAAAATCTTCCACGCCGGTAGCTTAGCGGTACCTTTGGAAGAAGCGGAGAAACAATTCGAGGCTTTACATCCGGATGTAGATGTGCGCCGGGAGTCAATGGGTAGCATAGCAGCAATAAGACAGGTAACAGATGTCGGAAAGATAGGGGATGTGGTTGCATCCGCGGATTACACGCTTATACCAAGCATGATGTATCCCGAGTATGCCGATTGGGTTGTCCGATTCGCAACGAACGATTTAGTGCTTGCATATAATCCGGAGAAGAGTAAATATGCAGATGAAATTACGCCCGATAACTGGTATGAGATTCTCCGGCGAGATGGAGTAGTGTTTGCCTTTTCAAGCCCGAATCTCGACCCTTGCGGATACAGGGCAGTAATGGTGTTTCAGCTTGCGGAGTTATATTACGGCGATGACCAGATATTCGATGAGTTGATTCTCAACAACACGGCAATTACGATAAGTGAGGAAGACGGTACGTATCTCATAAAGACGCCAGAAGATTTGAAGCCAACTAGAGAGAAGGTAAGTATAAGACCGAAATCGGTTGAACTCGTAGCGATGGTTGAGGAAGGGGGGCTTGATTATGCTTTTGAGTACAGGAGCGTTGCAGTTCAGCACAATTTAGCATTTGTTGATTTGCCGGAACCAATAGATTTGAGCAAGGTGGAGTATGCTGACGTTTACAAAAAGGTCGAATTAGAGACTTCGGATGGGAAGACAAAAACGGGCAAGCCTATTGTTTATGGTATTACCGTACCGAAGAACTCGCAAAATCCTGAGCTTGGGCTGGAGTTCGTGCAGTTTGTCATAGGCGATGCAGGGCAGAAGATCTTTGCCGATATGGGACAACCGCCAATTGTGCCCGCGGAAGGAAGTGGCGTCTTACCGGCTGAATTAGCTCCTTCACCACCAATAACGCCAACTCCCGCAGTGCCAACGCCTATGCCTTCTCTGACTCCAACGCCAACACCCGGTTTCGAAGCGGTATTCGCGGTTACAGCACTATTAGCAGTTATTTATGGCCACTTGAGAAAGAGAAGGGAGTAAAAGAGTGGCAAAAAAAACATGCGCGGTAAGGACAAGGATGCATATCAGATGGCCGTTATTACAACCCATTTTTATCCAACGTGGAATTGTTAGCGCGGCCATCAGCGAGAGGCGGACGCCGCACCGTCTCTCGCTTCTTTAGTCCTTTGACACCATTACCTCTGTCGCTTTTATCACAGCTTCTACTTTATCGCCTTCTTTCAAGCCAAGCTCATCCACCGCATCTTTTGTTATCATCGCAGTGATGACCGAGGGCTTATTGATTTCGATTTTCACGGTAGATGCAACATCGCCTTTCTCTATCGCCTTTACAACACCCGCCATTCTATTCCTTGCACTTATCGGCATTTTTATCACCTGACTTCCATATACACAGCTCTCTTTAAGTACCTATGTATGCTACAAAAACACTAATCGCTATCTTGTATTGTACTCAATCCAGGAAAGGCAATTTATCTCGTTTTCTGTAAGCTAGAGCCTGGCATATGCAAGTTGTACTGATAATATTCTCATGATATGAAGTAAAGAATTTGTACTTACTTATCTTAATGGAAAGCAAATCGGGCAGGGGGGATACTATGGGACCGACTTATCGGATTTAGCTAAAGTGATGAATGTCACATACAGAGAAGTGCGGATGAGAATCACAAAGTGGATAAAAGAGGAGCCAGACTTTTTTAATTTGATTTATCTTGGGAAATCACCTCCTTCAATCACACTGGATGAATTCATTGAAATAAAGGACCGGATACAATCAAATCCACTCGAACTGAAGAAACATATATTGTCCGATATTAAAGACAAAAGAGAACTTAGAAATGAAGATACCCTATCAACAGCGACATTTTATCGAAGAGCGAACCAGGTTGAATTATCGCTATTCACAAATAAGTTCTGGACGGACGAGGAGAAGAGCAACTTCATGAGGGACCCACCTTTAGTCAACGCTATAAACCAGGGAAACTGGGACATCGCAAAGCAATAGACAGAATCGTTGAGTATATACGAAACGGTAAAATTACGTTCAAGGAGAGTTACTATTACCAAGATATCGGAGCCAGAATCCGTGAAGTGTCGATAAATGAAGGGGAGGGGTTCCTTACTCCTAAGATACGTGATGAACTCGTCAAGGGTACATATACCGTGAATATCCAGCCATTGTTGGAATCTGTTTCGTTTAATGGTCTTGAGTATGATGAGAATCAAGATATACCACCGTTCTATGTGAACTTCTCCGATGTTTTGAAAAATGTTTCTCGTTATGTCCGGGAAAAAACACCCGGATGGTTCGATGAGCATATACGGGTGTTTCGGGAACAGACGAATGGGATGTTCTCGATGGAACCGCGAAGCGTTTTTGGTTAAACTTTTTTTAAAAGTTTACTGAAGAGGAATTTGTAGAGCGACTTT
>JAUWND010000137.1 GCA_030612835.1 Candidatus Methanophagales archaeon
CCGATTTGCTACACATGTAATTGGTGACAGAAAATTAGTTACTCCAACTTTTGTTGTGGATAGTGGAATTGGCAAACGGATGTGATTTATGTTGTTTTTTGAGAAGGTTTGGGAAATATTTAATTGCGTGGAAATCCCTGGATATACTAAAGGACTGGGGGAAGTTGAATATCCAATTGAAGCCGAAGCTCGATTGAACAGGTTGAGTCCACTGTTGCGGAGTATATGCGCCATCCTCCTGGAAGAAAGCAGGAAAGCGATTTGCAGCCAGCTTGATGAAATAGAAGAAACAGACCTGAATTATAAGGTGATAATCATAGAGAGTGCCTTAAGCTCTATTAATGTGCAAATGAATAACCTGCAAGAACAATTAGCCGAACGGGACAGATGGATCGAGTATTTGAAGGATGTAGTCCTTAAGAGACTTGATACTATTAATTACAGTGTTTTTAAGCTAAAACTTCGTTCTGGAGAAATAGTTCCAACGTTGCGTGGAATACAAACGGAATTGAAGAGACTTAACACAATTCAAACAGATCTTAAGAACTTTGGGTTAAACCTGGCGGAATTAGGGAATGTGCAGCACCATGACCTCAATAGCTTAAACGAAGAAATAAGCAGACTTGCTGGCGAAATCGAGACCAGGGTAATTCCACAGTTGCCGGAAACAAGCGATGCACAGAGAGTCATTGAGGAATTACATGATTTAAAACAGTCAAAAGGAGAAGTCTGGTTCAATCGTGCGGCTGCACTTTCCTCAATTATAGGACTTGTGCTTACAATCTTGTAAAGATACTCATTGATTGTACTTTTTTCTATTTGTTGGGTGCACTCTACTTCAAATCGGCATCCCAAACAGCTCAGCCGCATTCTTCGCCAGCAGATTCTCCTGCACACCAGGTTCGTACGAAAACCTTCCAAACTCATCAACACTCTGCTTCAACGGCCTCACGGGGTACGAAGAAGCATAAAGCATCCGATCACTTAGATAGTGGTTAGCGGCATTCACCCAATCCTGAGCACCCGCGAAACCCGGAATGAACTGGAAGAAATCAGGCAGTACCCACAGGTTCCCGAGGGCTGCATTGGCAATCATCACACCCAGCATCTCGTTAGTAAACGGAAATGCACCGTGAACCACCACTACAACTCGAGCGATTTCTGTACCATTGACTGTGGACGCTCGCAGCCGCTTATAAGCGGGCTGCGTTTGACTGGTTTAGGAGCTCCAAGCGCCGATGCAAGCACCTGTTGCAAACTCTTGTACGGCGGCCTCACACGTGCATCTATTATCATTCTTCTTCTTTTTACCTCTTTTAAATCCTGCTATCAATGTTATATACAGTGTTTGGGTGCATATATTTTATTGTTATAAAGTATAACTTCTACATATTTAATTTAGGACACGGATTTACACGGATTTAATTTCTTCTGCGTTAATCAGCGTTAATCTGTGTCAATAATTAATTTTAGTTGGATATTATGCTTTCTTGTATTTTGTGACCGCAACTATTTATGGCGAGATAGCACACGCCTCAAATCGTCCAGATCGGTAATAGGTGCTTTGCAAGTGTAGTTTTCGCAGATATACACGGTTGGCTTGCCTTGAACAGCTACCTTATCCGTAATCAGTGGTATCATACCTGGAAGTTCATTGTCGCTAGATGATGTGAAAGCAATAACTTTATTGGGCAGAAAATGGCGGTTGATTTCTACTGCAAATGGATGTGCCTCTTCTATCTTTTGACTTGCTATTACGACTTGCATAGGACTGCTGAGAAAGAAATCAAGTGCACAAAGCATCTGCGTGTGCTCTAACGGGCTCTGCTCTAGTTGCGCACCGAAAGTCCGAAAAATATTTTTAGCCAGTATTCGCAGTTCCTCGTTGTCGGTCAGTGCTGCAATCCGAAGCAGGTTCTGTGCGGCAATCGAATTGCCAGAAGGAATAGGTCCGTCGTATACTTCCTTTATAGCTGCCGGGAGCTCTGTTTCTCCATAGCGATTGAAGAAGAATCCACCATTCGCTTTATCCCAGAACAGCTCAACCACACGATCATTCCGTTGGAACGCTTCACGCAGCCATTTCGGATCGAAGCGGGCTTCGTATATGTCGAGCAATGCCGCGATTAGTCACCATTTTTAATGCGTACTGTTCCTGCTCCCTATGGTAATATCGGAGCAAGAACGAGAGGTAGCAGGGCAATGGAAACTTCGGGTTCTTTGCTGACCAAGCAGCCACATCGGCACCAAATCCGCTATGGTCTGGGTCGAACCGTAGGACGAGTTGTTCAAAAGCATTATCAAGGAGGTCGGGTGAGATTTCATCACTCGGAGGTTTGTACAGGTATGAGTTGCGCAACTGTTTCGTAACTTGTCGCCAGGGGCACCAGTTAACCGGATTGTAGGCATGCTAGAGCAGGTATGGGCTTTTCTCGTTTATGAGGGCGTTAGGAGTTCTTTTTTTCTTATCGCTGCTGTGCATGAGAGTCTCCTTCTGTAACCTATTTAAGAAAAGCTATTCCAAAAAAGATATTTAATTTATCCATACTAAAGATCGAAACATTTTTAAGGTGCAAGACAAAATAGATAATTATGGATATGATAATTGAAATAACAAATCAGGATATGGCAACGGCTATCGAAGCATTGAAAAAAGATGAATTTGATTTTATTAATATAATTGGAAACCGTATTGCAACGGATTTAATGATAGGAAATAAGAATGATTTGATAATGGTGGGCTTCATTCTTAAGGAGGTGTCATCCGAACTTGAGCGAATTAGGGCTATGAATGAAAGAAATCTACCAAAATGCAAGGAAATAGGAAGAAAGTTCTTTGAAGAGTTGCAGTCGCTACTATATAAGGATCAAGTAGAAAAGAAGGAACTCTGGGAGAACTATTTAAATTACGAGAGCGATATTAGGAAATATCTGCTTACAGGCATCGAATCTTCTACATATAAAGAAAATCCAAATTTTACAAAAGAAACAAGATTAATGTTACTTCAGCACCTAAACGAAAACAAAGAATTGTTATTAAAAGAAAGAAACGCTTTAATTAACGGTATTGTTGGAGAAATTTCAAGGGTAATTAACACACACGGCTTTCATCCCGATGATTTGATGTTTTATCTTCTGATGAAGGTCTTTAGCGGGTATTCTGATTACTTCCTCTACGACTACATCGAGGGAGATGAGAACGATAAAAAAGAAAAGGAGATCGAGATAAGGGCGTATGTAGAACAGATACACAAGATTTTTTCAGGTACGGATCTTGATGACATCTATGAAAAATCGGCTGATATAATTGGAGAATTAGGTCATAAGTGGAGAAAATATTTTATAAACTACGGGGAAATTAGGTTACTACTACGGGCAGAGAGAAGAGCAGAGATACCAAGAATAGAGATACCACAGGAAGCTAAGAAAAAAATAGGCGAAGTAATCATAGAGGGGCTACAAAAAGAAGTGGAGAAATAATTAAGGGAATAAAGAGGGGGGTGGGGATATGAATAGTATAACTTCAGCAATTTCTGGAATCCTAGCACAATATCCGGGATTAGAAAAAGATGAATTAGCAGGATGCATTATAGACTTCATTGAGGGAAACCTAATAAACTTTGTCGCCGAAGTTGATCTACCAGATCCCGTTGCCTTAAAACTCGAAGGGTATAGGGAGAGAAGAAAAAGTAAAGGGTCCAGAGCATCAGAGGAAGAATTCAAAGAGAAAAAAGAATTGATAAAAGTGTTACGTAAATTAAAGCAAAAGTCTAACGGATACAAGACAGAAGCTACTTATCTGTTTGAACCAAATGGGAAAGTGTCTCGGGATGTAGCACCGTTACCGAAGTTATCATTCGAGCCCTTTTCAGGATTGAGAATTGGGAAGTTTGAAAAAGAAATAAATCCGAGTGATATAATAGGAAAACCTAAAGTTATAAATAGCCGAACTGGTATCGTGGACGATTTTGGTGGACAAAGAGATATTGATGGAATTGCCGCCTATAAGGGTCATATAGACGAGTTGATGGATGCTATTTCCGATGTAGCAAATATAATTTCCGGAGATAAAGTGGAAAAGGTTACTCATGGTTACGATGCCGACTTTGGGAATATTGTTAGAGTTAGCTTGAGGCAAAATGCGAAGGATGCTTTTGAAAGCTGGCTTAAACTTTTAGATGAAATCGGTCCAAAGTATCCTGAAATAACTCTGCGTGTTGATTGGGTGGGGGAAGATAATCTCAGTGATGACGAACTTGTAGATTACATGGTGGAGATAATGCTAAAATCCGGTGTCGGTCCAAAGGTAAGCGAAGAATTCGATTCAGTTAAAGCGGTGAGAGAAGGACGGGAATAAGCCTATGTACTATGTTGACACAAATGCGGTTTTAGATTATGCTTTTCCAAATGTTAGGGATAGGGAAAGACATGAAAGAGCGAAAGAGCTAATAGATGAAACAGAAGAGAATTGCTACATTTCAAGTTTTGTGGTTTTAGAACTCAGTTGTGTTATATCAAGGAATATAGAAGATTTTAGCTATCCGTTTGATTTCGAAAGAGCCACCACTCAAGAGGTTAAAGTGAAAGCGATCGTGAAATATGCCATTCGTAAACTAGCTCCAATTATTTCATCCAATAATGTTAGGGTTAAAGAGATTAAAGAGTTAACTATTAAGGTGTTTGATAAATATTTCGAGGCTATTAGATTAGCACCTAAGATAAAGCTGCATTCGTGCGATACACTACATGTTGCCTATGCCGAAGAGTTGAAAAAAGATGGCAAAATTAAATATATATTGACTTTTGATTCGGATTTTATAAAAAAGAAGGATTTAATCGAGAACAATACAGGTATTAAAATTATAAATTGAAAATTGTCTTTGGTGAAAAGCATAGCGAACATTTTGGTATTAAAAGGGTAGAGCTGTTTGTTGAAAAACTCAGGGGTAGGCGGAATCTCAGAGATTCTGCAAGGAATAGTGTTGCGATCTTTGAGACCACTCTGTAGGGCGGGCAGACAATCCCACCCCATTACCCTACAGACGCAGAGGAATATACTCTATTATATACGTTAAAGGCGTGACGCATTAAACAATTAGTCTCCTCTTCATTAGATTCACCGACAGCACAAACAACACCAGAGAAACAAGAACAATCCATGCAAAACTCACCAGTAGAAATCCACTGAAGTTTGCAAGCGTTAACGCGCGTACAATACTAACAACGTGTGTTAACGGCAGTACAGCCAGGGCAAAATACTGTATCGGCTCTGGTAGAAGCGATAGCGGGAAAAAGGTGCCACTGAAGAGGAACATTGGTGTTATGAATAGAAAAGTGGGATAGCTCAGAGAATTTATGTTGGGGCTGATAGCGGTAAAGCACATGCCAATAGTTGCAAAGAGAAAACCGGCAATGAAGGAAAATGGTATTATCAGTAGGCCGGAAGGTAGTTCGATGAGACCAAAAGCCGCGATCACTATCAGCACTATCGTTGCATAGATAAGACTTCGTGTAGCGCCCCAGAGAAGCTCACCTGTTATCACTTCTTCTATGCTCAGCGGGGTTGCGATTATGGCATCAAATGTTTTTTGATAATACATTCGCACATACGAGCCATAGGTGCATTCAAAAAAAGCTGAATTCATAATCGAAATGGAAATCAGAGCAGGAGCAATAAATTGGGGATAAGACATGCCTTCGATAACATCTATAAAACTACCAACTCCAAATCCAAGCGCAAAAAGATGTCTTGCTTGCGGGTCAAGTCCAATGGTCGGCTCATCGAGAATCAGCAGCCGTGGCATATTGATAAGAGCTCTTGCAAGTATCAATCGTCGTTTCATTCCGCCCGACAACTGTTCTATCAGAGTATCTTTTTTCTCGCGCAATTGAACAAAATCCAAAAGCTCTTCTATTACCCGTTCTGCCCTCGCAAGGTGAATGTCAAAATAGCGTGAATATACCATAAGATTATCGTACACCGTGAAATCAGGATCTAGATTGTTCTCCTGTGGCACCACGCCCAAAAGTTTTTTAATTTCGCGCTGATGTGTACTCACATCCATTCCAAAGACATCGAGCTTTCCACCTGTTTTGGGCGAACACACTGGATCATCTTCATCGTGGTGGTCTTGCCAGCGCCATTCGGACCAAGAAACTATATGAACAGGAACTCAAAAAATCCTTTCAAGTCTCATCCTGAACTCTTTTCTGTGCCGTTTCTCTTCATCCAATATATGTTTCAGGACGCCGACCACTTCTGCATCATCAATCGCATCAATCTGCTGCTTGTACTTCTCGATGCCTCCTGTTTCAAGCGCTATCTGCTTCTCTAATTGACTTCTCAGGTCATCACCCCCAAAATCAAGTTCCTTATGCACCATTGTTGGCTTTCCGCCTCTTTTCACTATCAGATCCAAGTTGTACCGATATAATTCTCACCACGTGAAGTTTTTCCGAGAAAATCAAATAGAATTGAATTGAGATAACTCACACATTCGCAACCATTTTTTTCATCGAATTTTAAGCGGGAATATACAAACGGATATCCGACAGATTAAATGGACTTCTAGGCCCTTTCCATCCAGTAATTAAATGATACAATCCGGCAATGCTAATAACCAGTTCAGAAGACTTCAATAAAAGCCCTGCTTCATGCTTCTCAACACGGGT
>JAUWND010000167.1 GCA_030612835.1 Candidatus Methanophagales archaeon
GAAGTAGAGTATTTTTTGAGTGTAATCATAGAGCCGATAGCAAGCATGCTCGTGACAATACTTGGTTGGGCTCACGATAAGGCGGTAAGCACAACGAAGACGATTGTGTACACACTCCTTGCCAGCGCGCTCGTGGTTACCGCATGGAAAACATACAAATTCGTAAAACGCGGAATAGGAAGTGACAAATAAAATGACAGAAACAGGGAAAAGTGCTTTCGTGACACCGAGCATAGGGAAAATAGAGTTATCGGGGATACCAGAGTTTACTGCCCCCGATACACCAGAAATGAAGAAATGGTACAAATTCACAGATCCCACGACAAACCCAGAAGCACCTTTGATACTATGGCTTGATTTTGATGATCCTATGTGTTGTGGGATGATTATGGTCTACTTAAAATATGGGAATCCACCACCGGATATAAGCTGTATCGGCTTCTACACTTCTGTTGAAGCAATATCTGAAGTTGATACACTCCCTGCCGAAGTAGTAGAACCCGCATTAGTAGCATTAAACGCTTTTCTCGTGCCCTCTTGGTGGGAAGAATGGAAAGGCATTATAACAATCGTAGGAGTAATTATGGCGGCAATATTAGTAGCGAGAAAAATCTTGAAAAAAGGTATATAAAATTAGAAGGCGATCAGAATGGGCGAAGAAGAAGAACACCCGATACTTGGGGTGTGGACGAGAGAAGAGTTTATGGATGCACTGGCAATGGGCGTTATCACAGCGATTATCGGCTTCTTTGTCGTAATGCTATCCAAGATGGCATCGGCATATTTTACGCAGCATAAGTGGTATAACGAGGAGGTAGGCGATTAACATGCTTTTCGACACATTTACATTGTTTTTTATGATTATATCTGTGTTTGTCGCCCTGTTAAGTTGCTTCCTCGGGTGCTGGTTCCGCATAAAAACAATTGAAAACAACGATCTCCACGCACTTGAAGGGAAGATACACGCAGTGGAAAAACGCGTAACGAACCGGTTTGAAACGGTAGCGGAAGAGATTAACAATCGGCTTGACGACTTGAACAACAAAGTGGCTGACGCACGTGAACGGCTGAAGAAACTCGAAGGAGACGTGATCTGGTTGAAGAATAACAAAAGTAAGTGATTGGAGGTTTTACTTAATGAACACGCTACGAAACAGGTTGCAGAAAAGGTTGGTACCGCTTGCGATTGCGTTCGTTTTTTGGGTGGCTATGAGAAAGCCGATATTACCACGATTGCGTAGCTTTATCGCACCCGGATTGTTCTTCGGCGGTTTTGCAGTATGTATTTTATCGTTTTGTATTTCCTCTTCTTACACGATACCCCTCGCAACTGCGGGCTGCATAGCTTTCGTAACGGGTGCGTGGTTATTGAATCCGCCGATAGAAAAATGACCAAACGAGAACTCATCTGGGTACTGCTTTTTGAGAAGATATGTAGTTTCCTCTGTTCTCATAGCTCGAATACGCAACTCAAAGCGGAGATTGAATCTCTCAAAAGAGACGTTGACTACTACTCAGCAAGAGCTGAGTCACTTGCTTTCGCTTTAACGAATGCTGTTGAGATACCGGATATTGCACCATTTGTAGAAGGGCGAAAGGTTATTAGACCTTGTGAAAGAATAAAAGAGTTTGGTGACTTTGATCTTGTTGTGGCTGATAGTTCTTATTATGCGTTTCCGGAAGAAGCGTGGCTACAAATATTAACTCCCGTTCAAGAACAGGTGAAGAAAGTGTTAGGAACTTGGGAAGAGGAAATAAAAGACTGTGATGACTGGGCGTTACTGATGGCAGCCTTTGTAGCAGCAGCATTTGCAAAGACAGATATAGATCTGCAAGGTGCTTTTTGTATTATGTGGGGCGGCGGACACGCTTACAACTCATTTATCACTTTAGGTGGCGATTGGAAGATATATGAGCCACAGGGCAACACTATCCAAGGCATTCTCGGTGAAACGACAGGAATATATAAGTCTAATTATATATGGTTTATGGGCTGAGAGAAAGATGAGTGGAAGGGATTATGATATAGCGGGATACTTTGCGGGTTTGGTGATACTAATTTTGATGCTGATCGTCTATGTCGGAGTACACCCAACGTAAACTACCAACGACTAAAGTCGTTGGCTTTCCATCAGGGGTTGAATGAGGATTGGCAAACAACAGAAGACATGTATGTATAGTCTGTGGTAAAACAGTAACATGCATAAAGATGCCTCGGGGGTGGAGACTACGAACGGCAGGTGATAAAACGGTGGGGTTTATATGCGAAGAATGTAAATTTGAGGATGGCAAACAAAAATAGCTATCTTGAAGTTTGAGGGGAATACTACAAACCTTTATAACCTCAATGTTCTATCGTTAATTATGCCAAACCAGATACCAATTTTAAAGGGCAAGAAGGTGAAGACGCGCATACTTAGACCTTGTGAGTATGTTCAGCTAAGAGACGGCATGAAAGCTGCCAATCAGACGAATTTAGATGCGTGTTTGTTGTTAGGTGCTCGCTACACCGAATGTGTCAGGCTACAAAAGCATCCCGAATGGTTCGATGGCAATTTCGTCCATCTCCCTTGGACTGAAGAGCTTGCAAAGAGCAAGCACCATCCTGAGCGGTGGATTCGGCTATCGTATCTTGGCAAAAAGATTGTCCCTTACTTTATCGCTAACCAGAAGCAACTGCCTTCGATACAAGCATGGGACCACGATCTCAAGTTGTGGGCGGTAAAAGCGGGATTGAACGAAAAGGGTATTTCCGCACGGACGTTGAGAAAGACGTATGAAAGTTGGCTGGTCTTTTCGTATCCAAACGAGATTCCGGTGATCATGCTCTCCCACGGGCATTCTCTTCCGACGTCAATCGCCCACTACATCAGTTTGCCATTCACAGAAGTTGATGGACAGGCGATGTATGAGTGGGTAGTAGGCTGGGCTCCTGATCATGCGTTTGGCAGGTTGTAGTTTTAGCATCTGGTTATTATCACTATCAGAAAACATGTTTTATATATACTAACAAAGTATGTTTTATAGTACATCGAAAAGAAAACATAGATTAAGATAAGATACGGGGGGGGAGATGGCGGAAGAAGGCGAAGAAGAAAAATGAGATGTATAAATTGTGACTTTCTTGGATGCACCGAGGACATGGACAACTGTCGCTGTCGTTACTTAGACGAGGAAATCAACTTCGATGTGATGAGGCAAGTACCGGAATACTTCGGTTGCCCGTACAAGAATCGGGATGAAGCGGTAGAGTCGGAATGTGTGCAACGAAGTAGAAGGGCGTTGGAATGTACAAAGCAACGGAGTCTGTTTGGGAGGAAGAAAGGATGATGGATGAGAAACTGACAGAAGAAGAGCGTGACAAAATTTACCACGCCGAGCATAAAAAGCGAGTTCTCGAAGGTTTGAAACGCTCTAACACTCTTGGAGGCAGATCCCGCAAGGAGATCAATCGGGAGACGGTAATAAAGAGACTAAATCAGGGGATCCCGATGACCGAGATCGCGGCGGGACAACACATGTCGGTGCAAAGTTTAAAGCGGCGGATGAGGGAAGCGGGGATAAAGATGAAGTACGAACAAAAGGAGGAGAAAGGATAAGATGAAGGAAGAAGAGATAAAAGCAGAATTAGATGAGATACTGGAAAAGATGGTGAGGTTTGATAAGGAGATGGTCAAATTGAAAGAGGAAGCTTCAAATGCAATAGAAAAAATGAAACCACTGAGAATAAGAATAAAAACAACAATAGAAAGATTTTTGGAATTGAAAGAATTGGAAGGGAAGAAAGATGAGCGAATATAGATGGCGAAACATGAGAACAGAAACAGAATACGAGAACCTTGGTTACGCGTTAGACGAAGCAGAAGATCAAAACGATATTGAATCGATAAACGATGGCAAGGAGTTAAATTATCTTGGAGAAGAAGATGAATGAAAAGCAGAGCAGAGCAGAAATAGCGGGGGAAAACTTAGGCAAAGGTATCGTTGAGATGGCTAACTTGATGTATAACAATCGTACTGCAGCAAACTTCTATCGTGGGCTGTTCGCAGGGCTACGTGAAAATTATGAGGAACAAAAGGAGGAGAAAGGATAAGATGAGTGAAGAAAAACAAACGCCAAAGTATGCGAGTGTGTTGTAAAATGTCCGTGGATGAGAAATGAATATCGGAAGCTTGTTCAGCGGAATAGGGGGAATGGAACTTGGATTTGAACGAGAAGGATTTGAAACGAAATGGTTCATCGAGAATAACGAATACTGTAAAGCAGTTCTCAAAAAGAACTTTCCAGGAGTCCCAGTCTACGGGGACATCAGAGAAATCAACTTTGGAGAACTTAAAAAAGTTGACATCCTCACTGGCGGGTTCCCATGCCAGGACATCTCGCAGGCAAACCCAAGAGGAAAAGGAATCGCAGGAGAGCGGAGCGGGTTATGGTCATATTACGCGGAAGCTATTAGGGAGATACGACCCAAATACGCGGTCATTGAAAACGTCCCAACGCTTGCTAACAGAGGACTTAATGTTGTCCTTAGAGACATTGCCGAAGCAGGGTATGATGCTGAATGGTTTACTTTACGGGCTTCAGATTTCGGAGCGTTGCACAGAAGAGAGCGGTTGTTCATTGTTGCCTACCCCACAAGCGCGAGAATGGAAGGGAATGACGGGGTCGGATTACAAACGGTTGAAGAACGAGGAGAGCAAATGGGGGCGAGGGAGTTTGAAAGGAACACTTCTGCCAACTCTAACGGCGTCGGAATACAAGCACAGCGACAGGTACATAAGGGGAAATCCAACTTTGAAGGGGGCGTTACTCCCGACATTAACCATCAACGGCAATTACAACTACAAAGGGGCAAGCAAGACATCGGGCAACGGGATAATAACGGGCTTAAAGGGCGCTTTATTACCCACGATTGGCATGAACGAATACAAAGGTTCTGCAAAGAATCGTTACAAGGGCAGCAAGGATTTTCA
>JAUWND010000195.1 GCA_030612835.1 Candidatus Methanophagales archaeon
GAAAAGGGGCATTATAGTCGGTTTCATAGGGGATATAAGTAGCATCTAGCGATGTTACGCCGTAACAGTGGATTAAAAGAGAAATAAGGGTGAAGATATAGGGTTTAACCGATACAGGAAACTACCTTGGATATTAGTGAAACTGAGGTTTCAGTTGGAAGAGATTGACGAGCGGGTAAATGAGTTTTTTATCGAGTTACTGGAGCTTGGAGCAAAGAGTCCTGAATTACTTGAAGCGTACAAGAAGGTACTTAAGGAGTGGCTAAAAATAAAATCACCCTAGGTAAAATGGGAAAGCGGACATTAAAATAAAGTCGCAGGCAAATTTTTCCACTCTTACAACGTTTAGTTAGTGTTTTGATTACTTGCTATAGTAGGCGAATAAAGCGAAGGCGGAAGAGGCCTTCTATACTGCGAGCTAAAAGATCTGCCCGGTCATTGTTATAGTTTCCAGCATCTTTTTTTTGTACCATTTCGCTTCTTTCCCTTTTCACCTACTCGTAAATGCCACCCACTCAAGAAAACGCCACCTTATTTTACCTAAGCCCGAGCGAGATTTCACAAGATCTTGTGGTCTGTAGAACAAATATAGGAGTTGACTAAGGCGATTTTGCGTAGTGGGAGTCAAAGCTATCACAAGCCTTATTGCATACGGTATATATAAGCAACCTCAATCTACTACTATATATTCGGAGATACTGTTTTTTAAAAATACATATGTTTTATATATTAGAAAAAAAGATGACCATTAAAGGTAAGGTGAGATCATGGATAAAGAAAAAGAAGAAGGAAAAATTGAAAGTAGAGACGTAGTTGATATAGGCAAGATACAAGAGCAACTAGGTAAATTAGATGAGATAGAAAAACGATTGAATGAGAAATTGTATAGCAAGGAATTCCGTGAGGCGCTCTTTAAGAGTCCTATTGATGTTTTGAGACGAGAAGGCATTGTTTTACCTAGAGACAAAGAAAAAACCATCATAGAATTTTTCAAGGATGTTAATGTTCCGCCAGATGCGATGATAGCACGAATAGGTTCTGATAGATCTCAAGAAGAGGTTGTACCTCTCTTTTCGATCACTATCCCGTTTTAGTTCTATTTTCTATTAATTCTGCAGTTGCAGCAGGAAGAGGTCCTTTAAAGGATGGGGGATAGAGTAGGATAAAAATGAACCTTTTAGACTCTGAACTTAGCGGTGGGGATGCTCTAATAATTGTCCCTCCTTTTGGTGCTTTAGACAAGCCGTCTTTGGGCAGTCATATTCTTCAATCTTGCGCGCAAAGGTTTGGAGTCGAAGTTAATGTACTGTACGCTAATTTGATTTTGGCTGCTGAAATTGGCGAAATAAACTATGAAGCAATTTCTTATACCATGTTTCAGGATTTTATTGGAGAAAGATTATTTGTATCTGCAGCATATAACTTACCCCCGCTGGGCAGCGATGGCTTCAGCGACCGTTTTGATAACTCGCAGTATATTTGCAAATCACCAAACATGCCCACAGGGATCGAGCTGCCTGATCTTAAAGGTTTAGAGGAGAAGGCTGCTAAATGGGTGAGCACTATCAGCGAAGCGGTTGTTCAGCATGACTTCAAAGTGATAGGATGCACTTCGACCTTTGAGCAGACTGCAGCTAGCGTGGCACTTCTCAACAAGATTAAGCGTGCGTGCCCCGAGATTGTAACGATTATCGGCGGTGCGAACTGCCTAGGCGAGATGGCTGAAGGCATACTC
The DNA here is from genome assembly GCA_030612835.1 of Candidatus Methanophagales archaeon. GTDB lineage: Archaea > Halobacteriota > Syntropharchaeia > Alkanophagales > Methanospirareceae > Methanophaga. The sequence goes on from JAUWND010000195.1 coordinate 1,736, forward strand.
TCATTAGGAGCAACTATAGATTATATCTTCTCGGGAGAGAGTGAGACCTCCTTCCCTAGCTTCTTAAAGGATATTCAAGAGGAAAGGCGCCCATCAAATCGCATCATCTATGGTAAGCCATGCATGAACCTCGATGATATCCCAACCCCTGATTTTACTGAGTTTTATAGACAGATCAAAATCTGGCTTCCTAACAGCGCATTAGTTGAACACGGTGGTATCTGGCTTCCTTATGAAAGTAGCAGGGGGTGCTGGTGGGGTCAAAAGCATCAGTGTACCTTCTGTGGTCTCAATGGCGAAACAATAAAGTTTCGGCAAAAGTCCGCGAATCGCGTACTTGACGAGCTAAAAGAACTCCTGAAGAGCCACCCAACTAAAAATGTTTGTATGACAGATTGTATTATGCCATATGAATATTTTAACACTTTGATCCCACGGCTGAGCAACGAGATTCCTGAAGCCAACATCTTTTATGAGCTGAGGCCGAACCTCTCACTAGAAGATGTGGCTGCATTGAAAAAGGCAGGTATTGCTCGGCTTCAGTCGGGCATTGAATCTTTTTCGACACCATGTTTGAAACTCATGAACAAAGGCGTGTCCGCAAGACAGAATATTAAATTATTGAGATATGCAAGGTCCGTTGGTCTGGCTCTTGGCTGGAACATGTTGTTCGCTTTACCAGGGGACCAACTTGAAGAGTATCAGCATATGTTTGAAATACTTCCACTAATGCACCACCTTCATCCACCACTCGGTTTATCTCACCTGAGCATAGAGAGGTTTAGCCAGTACTTTGTTCATCCTGATAAGTATGGGATCAGAAATATACATCCCATTGACGAATATTCAGCAACATTACCACAGGATGCAGATATTGCAAAAATTGCGTATCATTTTGTGGCTGATTATAAAAGCGAATCAAAAGAACATCCCGATCTTATGCAAGAACTCAAGAAAGAGATAGAGAGCTGGCGTAGTTCTTGGGTGTCTGATGTTGTAGTTCCTGCCCTTGCAGTAACCGATCTGGAAAAGGATTTGTATCTCCTTCTGGATACGCGCGCCCTTCCCGGAACTCAAGAGATTAACTTCCTCACACATGACCAGGCATCTGTGGTGCTCACTGGTGGAAGCCCGGGATCGAGAGACGAAATAGACTGGGCTTTGAAAAAGAAGTTAAGCGTAAATTTGGATTCGAAGTATGTACCTCTGGCAACGGCTCGACCAGAGCTCCTACATAAATTCGAGACAGAATCGAAAAATTCATCATCAATCGGATCGTGACTCCCTCCTAGCTGTGCATGTATCGTAGCACCGGAAGCATACTGATGTTTTCCGATAAAATCAAAAAGGGCTTAGATCTGGCTTGCACTCATGACACCAAAAACCGATGTAGTTTCCTGAGGGATAATTTTGTCCGATTAGATATTAAAAAAGCATATATATCATCTGTTACAATGTAACAACTAATGAAAAAGGATAGAATAATGCTAACGAGGGTAGATGTGTATATTGCAGATCGCGTGGATCACATTGCGAATAACTCAAAAGACCTTGAACTGACAAAGTCCGAGGTTGTGCGTATAAAATATAATATTGCATGCATTTTTCAAATCACAAAAGGAT
>JAUWND010000091.1 GCA_030612835.1 Candidatus Methanophagales archaeon
CTAAAAAGGGCGTATGATGAATATTCATTGCTATCTGCATCTGCGGGAGTGAAGACCCGCCCGTAACGGAAATCCTAAATAAAAAAGAAAGCTTTGCCAAAGAAATATTGTTTTCTTTTAGCACAGGTTTTCTTTTGTAAAAAGAAAAAGTGTCACACAAAAGCGGTGAGCTTCAACTTAAGAGTGTCTTCTGTGATGATATTCTCCACGCAATGTAATTTGGTATCCGGGCGATCACAATAAAAGACAACAGCTCTATTAAGCACCGTCAGGTCAAACCGATTTGATACCATGTGCCGCAGCTCGGTGCCCAAAACGCCCCCGGCTGGCATTCCAAATACTGCTACATTTCCGGATTCCCTTAACTCCATTACCCAATATGAGAACAACTCCGCCATTCTGTCAAGATGACCCGACATTTTCAACTGATATTGGTACTCTAACAAATCCGTTCCGATACTAACCACGACTGGAGGTTCTAAATCAGAAATGAAATCAGTAAATACGGGAAAATCTACCTCCATTGATTGGCCTTTCAACACTCTCACGTTCTCTCTTACTTTTTCCTTCTTCTCTCTTATCTCAAATACTGTAAGATACTTCATATAATCCTCTTCCTTCACGAATGGCAATATCCCCCTTCTTAACCGCCGCTCATCCCAGCCACTACTCAGGATATTCACACAATAAATACCCTGCTGTAGAGCGTTTATAATCATTTGTGCGACAATAGATTGGTATCCGAAGATGGATAAATCATCGCCGTATTCCACTATCGTCGTGCTTCCCTTGCTTAATCCGCCTGCCAGAATAGTATCTATCTCTTCACAACCAGTAGATAAGTGTGTAGGCGTATTAGGCAGAATCTCTACTCTTCTTGGCTTATCTATCATCCGCCGCGGGAAAGGCCCGAAATACCTGAATCTACCGCCATCTAAGGTGAACCCATATTTGTGCTGGTCTATCCTGATACCTCTTAGTTTCTTTAGTACTATTTCCCGCCCTCTCCGCTCATGTAAGGTTACACGACTCATCTCTACTATACCATCAACTAAATAATCGAGGACCTCGGTCTTAGTTGTTTCTGATATAAGTATCAAATTCATCTTGTAGTCCGCTGCATAACTCCTTACCAGGTCGGTTAACACCTTTTCCAGCTCTTCCTTACTCTCTCCTTTACCACCGGACATTATCGCTTCCCAGCTATCCATAACGAGAAGAGCGGGCTTTTCTTCCTCGCCCAATTTCGTGTGTAGAAGATCGGAGAATGAGCGCGGCCTTAGAAACGCTTTTGATGAGAAGTACAATTGCGTTGCATCTATAACATGGAACCCGGTACGCTCTTCGAGCCATGGAAATTGTTTGTAAAGAGCGGGGACTGAAACACGCGAAGAAAGATAGACTGCATTCTCGCCACCGAACTCGTTGAGCAGCTCAAATGCAAGCATTGTCTTCCCCGTTCCCGGCTCACCCTTTATCAGCAGTGAATATCCGATACCCGCTGACAGTGCATCCCTCAATTCAGGCGGTATTTTACTATCCATGTTTCTTTAGAAAGGGTTTATTAATTAAAAAGCCTTTCGCTTTTTTTATTTGTATAGAGTATAACTTCTACCTACATATTTAATTTAGGACGCAGATTTACACGGATTTAATTTCTTCTGTGTTAATCTGCGTTAATCTGTATCAATAATTGATTTTAGTTTGTTTCATAATATCAAGGTATAATAAGTATTTCTTCCCACACGGCTCTAAACGCGTAAAGAAATAAGTAGGCCATCACACAAAGAACGACGAAGACAGCACCCATGAAAAGACCGAAGTAATAACCCACACTCTCCTCCTCGAAATCAGGGCAAACTTCCCTTAATAATGCCGTTGTCTCAGGATCCGAGGACCCAAAGTTACGGAGGAGTCTCAGTGTGCATGCAGGGCATCGAATAAAGCATTTCATCGCACTGCTGAACTTACTTCCCATCTTTCATTATCTCCTTTTGTTCTTATGTATTTATTATAAACATTTTGGTATTCGCTTATATTAAACCTATCACCGAGTGGAAAAGCTCCAGGATGGGTTTTGGATACAGACCTATGATGATAGATATAACGGCCAGGATAAGAAGAGGAATAGTCATCGTTAATGGCGGGTCCCGAATCTTGGTATCATTTGCTAATTCTGGCTTCAAGGGGCCAAAGAAAATTCTCTTCGCAGCCCCGAAGGTATATACCGCCGTTAATATAGTTGCTAGGATACCCAGAATCGCAATTGCCTGTCCAACGTAACCTGGATATGCAGCGAAAACGCCTGTAAACAGTATCCACTTTCCTGTAAATCCACTTGTGAGAGGAACGCCAGTGAGTATTGTCGCGGCTGTTATCCAGAGCGTAGCAGTTATTGGCATCTTATGTATAAGCCCACCCATCTTCTTCATATCTCGTATCCCCGTTACGTAAACAACTATACCCGCCGTTGAGAAGAGAATGGCTTTACCCAGGATATGACTCAAGAAGTAATAGAGCCCACCTTCAATACTCCAGATGGTGAGTGCACCCAACCCAATGACCGAAAATGAGATCTGACCGATAGTAGAGCAAGCACAGAGTCGTTTCACGTCTGTTTGAGCCATTGCGAGTAGAGCGCCATATATTATGGTTATCAGAGCCATTATCATGATCGGTATGCTGAACACTTTGAGATCATCATAGAGTGGTAAGATGAGAACCCGGACAATCACATAGGCGGCCAGATTAGCATAAATTGTAAGCGACGCGGCTATGCAGGTGGGTGCTTCTCCATCAACCCAGGGCATCCAGACATGAAGTGGAAATACGGCCATCTTAATAAATAACCCGATAAAGATCAGTAATGCAACCCAAACAGCTATTGGACTCCCTGCAAGAGCATCTAACTCCGAAATTTCAAAGCTGCCTATCTCAGAATAAACAAGTACCGATGCAAATAGGACGAATGTTCCACTTACAATCCCCCATAGGAAGCACATTACAGCCACTCTAAATCGTTCTATGTAACCAAAGTAGCTTATTAACAAGTAAAAAGGAATAATGAGTAATTCTATAAAGAGATAGAGTACAATGAGATTTGTAGCAAAGCAAATACCCATGAAAGCTGCGGGTACAAGGAGGTATAGCCAGAAATACGCGGTGTAATAGTTAATTTTAGTCTTTTCATCCTCTTCTCCATATAATATATCTACTCTCTGTTCTATATAGCGGAGTGAGTGAAATGCAAGAGCAGTGCAGATAATATTTATTATCAATGCTATAGGTAGACTCAAGCCGTCAGCTAATAGTCCAAACGATACATAGGGCCCCCACAGGTAACTCTCGCTAATTACTGTACCCTGATAAAGTCTGATGCTCATGATGCAGAGCAGAGCAGTAGTGTATAGCAGAGCTATACCGGCGATAAAACCTGCTTTTTTACCTAATATGCGCCGGGTTAAAAGTATGATTATAGCGGCTATAACAGGTACTATTATTGTTTGCGAGAGTATATAAGGCATCATAATTTCGTCACCACCCCAAATAATACAAATATTAGAAGGAGAATCATCGCGATAAGTATGTAGATCACATTATACGAAATCTCTCGGACCTTGTCTTCCTTTATTTTATTATATATATTCTGGAAGTTCAAAAGTGCAGGAACCCGCTCATGGAATGCATTATCTATTCTTGTCTCAACAACTGTCTGTGACTTTGGCGGGATCCCACGGAAAAAAACCGCCATACCCATTAGACGGTTGTCCATATATTTTGCAGTTGCCATCAGCGGCCCCTCGCAGAACTTTATCACCTTCTTTCCAGGTATCCGGTAGAACCAGTCGGTATCAAGTGTGATCGTTGGCGTACCATGAAGCTTGTCCCTTAGCAGCCAGAACGCTATGAACGTAAAGACGAGGAGTTGACTCATTGCAATTACATGACCCGGTGCATAAGGTTCATAATGAACGGTATATGGAAGCATGTTATAGAGTATTGCCGGATACACCCCGAGTAGGGTGCATAAAAATGCGGCTATACCCATTGCGGCGAGCATATTCCATGGTGGCTCTCGTGCCTCGCATACAGGCGTATCCCTCGCGAACCACACACCCCACGGGAGTTTCAGACCTGTATGAAGGAAAGTTCCTACAGAAGCGAGTTCAAGCATTAGCCATATACTCGCATAACCCCACATCGCAGAAGCTTGAACGACCATTGTCTTACTTATGAAACCATTGAATAGAGGGAATCCTGAAATGGAGAACGCGCCAATCATGTACAGCCAAAAAGTAATGGGCATGTATTTGTAGATACCACCCAATTCGGTCAGTTTTCTTCGCCCCGTTACCTCGATTACTGCACCCATACCCATGAAAAGCACCGCCTTATAAAGGATATGACAGAAAGCATGAGCAGTAGCACCGTTTATCGCCATATTGCCTGCAGCCATGCCAAAAACGCCCATTCCTACTCCCGCCACCATGTAGCCCACCTGGGAGATGATATGGTATGCAAGAAGCCTTCGGATATCATTCTCAAGCACCGCAAAGACAACACCATACAGTGCCATTATTGCGCCTAACCATATCAGAATTTCAACACCTGGGAAACCCCGTATCAGCACGTATATCGCGCTCTTCGTGGTAAACGCAGTTAAGAACACCGCGCCTGTAACACTTGCTTCCGGATACGCATCTGCCAGCCACGCGCCCAAAGGAGGAACCGCAGCGTTTATGATAAACGCGAGGAATATTAGATAAACGCCCAGATACTCGCTCCCTATGCCCCAGGTAAAAGAATCAAATGCAATAGAACCACCATTGTGTAAATGTATCAGAATACCGGCTAATAGGCATACACCGCCAAAAGAATGCACCATGATATACCGGAATCCAGCACCGGATGCCGCTTTCGTCTTGCCATACCAGACTATAAACAGCGATGCCCATGCCATTATCTCCCAGAAGAAGAACAAAGTAATGAGATCACCTGCAAATACCACTCCAAGCGTGCTTCCGATGTATAATAATGCAGCCACGTGCTGCCAATCCTCTTTTATATGTATTGCATATAGGAACATGCAAAAAGAAGCGATTACGAATATGTATGCAAAAACCATGCTCAGCGGGTCTATTCTGCCGAGGGTAAGCTCATAGCCCATGAATGAGAACTGCCAGAAAGGTCCTTCCCCGAATACCCCTTTGGATATAAGAAGGAGAATTACAAATGCTATCGCCGGGAGTAAGAGTACATATGCCTGTTTCACTTTACCCTTTAATAGCGGCACTAAAAAAGCGCCGAAGAGGTATACAAATCCAGGATGGAACCACTCAATCACTACCTATCACCCCCCCGTAAAATACCAAATGCTAAATCCGAATTAATTCTGCCTGTAGCCCTTAGCCCTTTGCCTGTAGCCCTTAGCCCTTTGCCCCCTTTATCGTTTCTCATAATAATCCTCCTCCTTCTGAAGCCAGTGATGCCCAAGTGCTTTTGACGCAACGATGATGAACACACAGCCAACGAAACCGTACACTGCGCTAAAGACCGGTATATTCTCCCACCAGAAGTGCGGATGTAGATGTAAAAACAAAATAGCAAGTATCCCCGCCAGAATAGTTGCGAAAATGCTTATATAAAGCAACACAAACAAAACCCTCATCGTTATCTTCATCTCTACTTCATGCACCTCCTAAACCCGCAACTGCGGTTTGTGCAAGCTCTAATATATAAAATGTGTTTGGGAACAAGCAGAATATAATAGAGAAAATTGCCGTTAGGGCAAGGGGAATGAGCATGAAAATAGAAGCCTCTTTTATCACTGCCTTTTTAGGCTCTTCCCCTCCTTCCGTCCAACCTTCGGGCTTACCAAAGAAAGCGGTATATATAATCGGGAAAAAATAAACGATGTCCAGCAGAGAACTTATCATAAGAACAGCTAGTAGACCCAGCGAATGTGCTTCCAGCGTTCCTAAGCCGAGATACCATTTACTTATAAAGCCACACACTGGTGGAATGCCACTCATACCAAGCGCACCTACGGTAAATGCCGTCATTGTTACCGGCATTGTTCGTCCTATACCAGCCATCTCGCTTATGTTCTTCTTGCCCGTAACTGCTATTATCGCACCCGCGCACATGAACAGCGTTATCTTCATAAAGCCATGAAAGGGGATATGAAGCATTGCCCCCTGTACGCCCATAGTGTTTAACAACGCCACGCCAAAGAGGATATAAGATAACTGGCTTATCGTGGAATAAGCGAGTCTCTTTTTTAAATTGTCTTGCGCGATCGCCATAAGAGAAGCGACAATCATTGTGAACGCCGCTATGGAAACGAGTATTATCCCCAGTCCGAGCGCACCCATCAACTCGATACCATATATGTAACACACAATTCTGACTACTACAAACACTCCTGCCTTCACCACGGCTACGGCATGTAAAAGCGCACTCACCGGTGTCGGCGCAGCCATTGCCGTTGGCAACCAACTGTGGAGAGGCATCCATGCCGCTTTCAATGACCCCAGCATGAATAACGCGAATAACATCATCAATGTCAAGCGAGATGCAGAAGCAATTGTTAATATCCCGCCGTTCTCAAAGTCCGTCGTCCCGGCAAGGTAAAATGTTAACACTATCGCAACAAAGAAGAACCAACCGGAAAAAAACAAATAGGCTAAGTATTTACGACCCGCAAATCTCGCTTCCTCTGCCTCCTCGGACGCCTCTGCCTTGTGTCCCCATTCAGGTAAGCCATTGTGAGCAACTAACGGATATGTTGATACTGTTAGTGCCTCATAAAAGAAGTACATGGTGATCAGGTTCTTGGACAGTGCTATGCCCACCGCACCGAAAATGGCTAAAGCGAAACAGGCGTAGTATCTCGTTTGCGCGTGTTCGCGCAGTGTCCGCATGTATCCTATGGAGTAGGACGATACCAGAATCCAGAGGAAAGAAGAAGTAATAGCGAATATAAGACCAAATGCATCCACTCTGAATACAAAATCAAGTCCTGTAAATATACTAAATAGTGGGCATTCGATTACATTCCCCGCTACAATAATCGGAGCCATAGAAATGATGATCAAAAACTGCAATATGCTGGCGAAGATCGTGCAGCCCTCTCTTATGTTCGGCCGCTTACTAAAGAGCATTATAAGGAAGACGCAGATGAAAGGGCATGAAATTGCTAACAAAGGACTTATTGATTCTATTACCGCCACCTCAACCGCCTCCTAAAATTATTTGTGATGCCCTCGTGGCTACTCTAATGAGTGGTATCGGCAATAATAAACCACCAATTAAACAGGCGAGCGCAAAAGCAACAACTGAGAATACCATTGAAAAAGGTGCCTCGTGGGTCCTAGCAGCCCCTCTTTCTACCATTAAAACCTTTGCCACTTTGAGATAATACGTAGCGGCGTATATAACATTAAATAAAATTATGATAAAAGTCATAATCATCACCACCCCGCCAATAGATTGAATTGCCATCGCTACAGCCATTAATATCAGGAATTTACTCCAAAAGCCAATTAAAGGTGGCATGCCCAATAAAGAGAGCAAGCCTACCGACATTGAGTAACTGGTATAGGGCATATCCCTTGCAATGCCACCCATTTTCGCAAGGTCCCTGGTGTGGATAGCGGCATGAATGTTGCCAGAACCCAGGAAGACAAGCGCTTTGCCTATGCCATGACTAAGAATATGAAGTAAAGCACCCGCCATAGCTAAAGATGCCGCTTCCGGAATAGCCCCTGCGGGTTCGATAGATAGGATATAAGCGGCAACTCCTGCTCCTGTGGTTATAATTCCTACATTGACTATGCTTGAGTATGCAAACAGTCTTTTTATGTCCATCTGGAAGTATGCAAAGAGGTTTGCCACGGTCATTGATAGAAGCCCCAGGATAAGCAAGATAAGCCCGTAATTATAGTAGAAGGGGAAGAGCGTGAACAAGACCCTAATTAAGGCGTAAAAACCGACCATTATCATTATTCCACTCAGCATAGCTGAGATCGGACTGGGTGCAGCAGGATGTGCATCAGGCAACCAGGTGTGAAGCGGATAGATAGCCATTTTTATGCCCAGTCCCACGGTGATGAAGATAAAAGCTGCTTGGACTGCTTTACTACCATATAACGGAGGCAATAAAAGTGAGAGGTCATGTATGTTCAGCGAACCGGTCACCGAATATAAAAAGCCTATGCCGATCAAAAAGAAGCAAGCACCGATAGCACCCATAACGAGATAGGTAAAACCAGCCCGCAATGATGTTCCACCCTTCGATCCTACTAAGGCATATGCTGATAAGGACAGTATCTCGATGAAGACATACATGTTAAATATGTCGCCGGTGACGGTGACGCCGCATAAACCAGTAATAAAGAGTTGATAAAGCGTAAAGAAAGAGACTTTTTTACCCGGCAGTTCGTGCTCTACACTGCTCTTTGAATGTATTGCACAAAGCAAGCCTAAAAAGAGGATGATGACCAATATATAAGCATTCAACGCATCCACGACATATTCTATGCCCCAGGGCGGACTCCATCCGCCGAGCCAGTAATATATTGTTCCGTTCGTGAGGACATAGTTCAGGACAAAAATAGCCATTACTAGTTGAATGATGATAGTTACAATGGAAATGAATGGGCACGCATTCTTGTTCCGCCACCCGACGAGCAGAATAGAGAATGCGGAGAGCATAGATATTACAACGATAAGCGCTGGTAAATGTTCAACCAGACTCAACATCCGTCCCTACATCCCCCCTTTTTATTAGCCATCTGTTCAAAGATGCTTTCAGTTATGAAGAAGGCGAAATGTAGTATATAAAACCCATACTTTTTTAATATATAGCAAAAGTTGGGACCCGTTTTTACATCATATCATATCCTATCATATCATTTTTCGGCCGATAATATAAGATAACCTGCTCGGAGTTTGCCGATTACGTAATGCAAACAATCACTGTATTTGTATAGCTAATCTTAAAAACCACGAGATTACACAAGATTAACACAAGAAATTAGGGTTAATAAGGATGGGATAGCCAATAGTTTATTAAAACCCGATTTATATAATTGTTTTCTCGTGAAAATCTGTGTAATCTTGTGGTTTGCTAAACAAATACCAATCACTTAGCCTTGTAATCCGCAATAGCTGCTCTTAGCGTATTCACAGCGAGTACAGGACAATGAATACTCTCCTCCGGTAAACCGTCCAGAACAGCTAAAATGGCCTTAGCTTCTATTCTCAATGCATCTTCAATTGTCTTTCCTTTCGCCATCTCCGTAACGGCACTACCACTTGCAGTTGAGGGACCACAACCATCAGTTATGAATTTACAATCTACGATTTTAGCATCAGCAATTTTTAGGTGTATCTGCATTGTATCGCCGCAAGGACCGGTTATTCGGGCGTAGCCATCAGGATCCTCTAACACGCCAACGTTCTTTGGGTTATACGCTTCTTCAAGTGTCCTTTCACTGTAAAGTTCCTTCTCCTCTTTCTGTATGGTCGCTTCCAACTCAGTTATCAGATCATCAAACTCTTCTGTCATTTTCCCTTGCCTTAATTATTATTTTTCAGCATTTTTTTCATTATGGGCGATTGTATTTAAATAGGTTAAAACCAAAAAAGTGATGATGCTTTCCATATAGGTATTTACACGATAAAGATAGAATAGAATAGAATAAAGAGGGAAATAAAAATGGTGGGAATTAGTTGCAGTTCGACACCAGCATATCGTCCATCAATGATATTCATAGATTATGATGCTATCGTGGATCATAAAGATCCAAAATATGATGAACAGAATAGATATTTTGAACGTATACAAGAGAACAATGATTATGAAGTTAAGCTTGGACGATTAATAAAAACTAAAGACGATAGATATCGCCAAAAAGGTGTTGATATCCTTTTAGCAGTCGATATGATAACTAAAGCATTTTTAAATCATTATGATATCGCTCTTTTTTTAGGAGGAGACGATGATTATGTTGATTTGGTAAAATCAATAACCGAAGGATTTTACAGGAAAGCGGATTGTCGGAGCATATTTCCAGGAACATGTATCGAAAAGATTAGCTAAAAGCTTTGATGGCGGTATAATTCTCTCGAAAGATTTTTTAGGACAATGTATACTCACAACAAAATCTGAATAGTGTACAGCCAGAAACAATGCCAACGATTAACTTTGTAGGAAGAGAAAAGGAACTGAATGATTTTGATAATTTCTTGACTGCTAAAGAAGAAGGCGTTTTCGTTGTTATCGGTGAAATAGGAATAGGGAGTGCCGAGCTAA
>JAUWND010000072.1 GCA_030612835.1 Candidatus Methanophagales archaeon
CCCCCCCCCCCCCCCCCCCCCCCCCCCCCCCCCCGCGCCGCGCAAAAGAAATGGCGGTAGATATATCGGCACGTGAATATACAACAATAAGGGAAGCAGCAGGTCCTTTAATTGTGGTAGAAGGCGTAGAGGGTGTTGCGTATGGCGAGGTTGTAAAGATAGTTACACCGAGTGGCGAAGAGAAGATGGGGCAGGTGTTAGAAGCGAGAAAGGGACTCGCTGTGATTCAGGTCTTTGAGGGCACTTCGGGAATAGATACGGCAAAGACAAGAGTGAGGTTCACAGGCGATATAATGCGGGTAAGTGTTGCACAAGATATGGTGGGTCGCTTTTTTGATGGTCTGGGCAGACCCATTGATGGTGGTCCTGAGGTGATACCAGAAGATAGACTTTCTATTACTGGCGAGGCGATAAATCCCACAGCGCGGGATTATCCTCGTGAATTCATTCAAACTGGCATTTCCACTATTGACGGGATGAACACGCTGGTTCGGGGACAGAAGTTACCGATATTCTCCGGTGCTGGAATGCCGCACAATGCTCTTGCAGCACAAATAGCGAGACAGGCAAAGGTATTGGCCTCCGGGGAGCCGTTCTCTGTTGTGTTTGCCGCAATGGGCATCACCCATGAGGAAGCATCATTCTTCATGCACGATTTCGAACGCACGGGCGCAATCGAGCGTATAGTAGCCTTCCTCAATCTGGCTGATGATCCTGCGATCGAGCGAGTGATAACGCCGAGAATGGCATTGACAACTGCTGAGTTCCTCGCATACGAATATGATATGCATATCCTCGTCATTCTCACGGATATGACAAACTACTGTGAGGCGCTACGAGAAATAGCAGCGGCACGAGAAGAAGTACCGGGAAGAAGGGGGTATCCCGGATACATGTACACCGACCTCTCAATGAATTACGAGCGCGCAGGCAGAATAAAAGGGCGAAATGGTACGATTACACAAATACCCATACTGAGTATGCCGGATGATGACATAACGCATCCTATACCTGACCTTACGGGATATATTACTGAGGGTCAGTTCGTGCTTTCTCGAGACCTACATAGGAGGGGCATATTCCCACCGGTGGACGTTTTACCTTCTCTTTCGAGATTGATGAACGAAGGTATAGGACCGGAAAGGACGCGGGAGGACCATTCGGGTGTATCCAATCAGCTTTATGCGGGTTATGCAGAGGGTCGGGACATGCGTGATTTGGTTGCGGTGGTAGGAGAGGAAGCGCTTACGAGTAGGGATAGGAAATATCTGGAATTTGCCGACGAATTTGAGAAGCGGTTTGTCACACAGGGCAAAAACGAGGATAGAAGTATAGAGGATACGTTAGACCTTGGTTGGGATTTGTTAGCAACGCTGCCTGAAGGAGAACTCAAGCGGATTGACGAGCATATAATAAAGAAGTATCATCCAAGCCATAGGGGCTAAAAAGATTATGATGGCAACGGCAAAAATCTTGATAACACTTACGCCTTCAGAGTCAAAGCGGCTGATTGCAAAGGGCGTAACGAATCTGGAAGAAGTGCAACGAGCGTTGACGCACGGAACCATCATAATATCCTTGGGAACCACAAACGCTTATGTGGCCGAGGAGATTTTGAATGCCTTGCCTGGCTCGGAAAGGGAAATAGATAAGCAGAGATACGCAGCAGGTATCATAACTTCTGAAGGTACTTGTGTAGTGCCAAAAGCGGATAGAGAAAAAGAGGTGCTTATAACTGACGGGAAAATAAGTGATGAAGACATAGAGAAGGCTATCGAGGTGTTATCACCGGAAGACGTGTTTATAAAGGGTGCAAATGCGTTGGATACTACTAAGACCGCAGGGATACTCATGGCACATGCCGCCGGTGGCACGATAGGGGCCGCGCTTGGTATTGTTATGGCAAGAGGTGTGAATTTTATCATTCCTGTTGGTATCGAGAAAACAATACCCTATTCTATCACAGAAGCTGCGAAACGAGTGGGGCAGGGTAGATTTTACAAATCGGTGGGTAAGCCCGTGGGCTTGATGCCCGTGCATGGTACGGTGATCACAGAGGTTGAGGCGCTGAAGATATTAGGTGCGGATGCGGCATTTCCCATAGGTGCAGGCGGTGTGGATGGCGGTGAAGGCTCTGTCGTTATCTGTGCTGAAGGTAGTACGGCGAAGATGGACGAATTGATGGAAGTTATAGCGCAAATAAAAGGGGAAGCTAGTGTAAAAGTGATTAAGATAGGGATTGTGTAGCTTGAAGCGTATTTTTGGCACAATCTTTGTAACTTGTGAATAAGTTGTATTTGTTGCGGGAACATTTAAAATCGGTATTGCGCATATGAAATGCCCGATACGGTAGTTTTTCTCCGGATCGATTATGTCAGTCATAGGGTATGGACGCAAAAGAACATGTTTATATTTGTATACATCTAACTGAAATGAATAACATGGCAGCAGAAGAATTGAAGTCCTGGATAGAGGAGCATAAAGACGAGTTATTTGCGAACGATGCGGTAGGAACGGGCTGTTTTAGCTATCTGCCCGGTGAGATCGTCTGGGCAGTCACAAAGCGGTGTAACCTGCGCTGCAAACACTGCTCGATTAGCGAAGAAGACCATGAAGAGCTAACAACCGAAGAGGGATTTACCCTCATCGAAGATGCCGCCAAATTAGGGCATGTCAAGTTCGCATTCACCGGTGGCGAGCCTATGCTGCGAGATGACATCTATGACCTCATTGAATACGCATCGTCCTTTGACATGCAGGTGGTGATGGCAACAAATGGGACGTTAATATCAGATGCCGTTGCAAAAAGGCTAAAGGAAGCAGGGTTAGAGCGTGCTGCGATGAGCATTGATGCTATTGGTAACGCGCATGACGATTTTAGAGGCGTTGATGGCGCTTTTGAGGGTGTTATACGAGGAGTAAAGGCATGTAAAAACGCAGGGCTTGCAGTACAACTCTTCGCGATGGTCACGAGGGACAATTACCATGAACTAACAAAGATAATCAAGCTTGCCGACGATCTAAACCTCTGGCGGATCTATCTTATTTATTTGATCGCTGTGGGACGCGGTAAGAACATTTCGGAGGCATGTTTATCCACAGATGAGAACATGAAGTTCTTTGACTTTATAGCGAAAAAACAGACGGGCGCGAAGGTTTGGCTCAAACCGATATGCAATCCACAGTACTGGGCTTATCTGACTGATAAATGCATTGTGGGAGACGGGAATGGGTTTACAGGATGCACAGCTGGCATCACTCGTTTCCACATATTCCCTAATGGTGATGTAACGCCATGTGCATATTTACCGGTAAAGGCAGGAAATATAAGAGAACAGCGGTTTTTGGATATTGTCAGGGATTCCGAGATGTTTGAGGCTTTAAGGGCAAGAGCAGTGACAGGTCATTGTGCTACTTGCACGCATAAGGCGATCTGTGGTGGATGCAGGTCAAGAGCGTATGCTACTTCTGGCGATTATTTGGCTGAGGACCCGGTGTGTTCTTTGTGGGATAGAAGAGAGCAATAAAATGTCTAATTATAATATCAACTGGAACATCACGCGGGAATGTAATCTGAGCTGCAAACACTGCTACTATGACGCAGGTACGAGGTTAGAAGATGAACTCAGCATAGCGGAATCCTTTGCGCTCATTGACGACATAGTTAACACATTTGGTGATAACGTACGCGTGACCTTTGGTGGCGGCGAACCGTTGATGAGAAAGGACCTATTTGATATTATTTCATATGGTAAAGGGCGCGGTTTGCACCTCGCACTTGCATCAAATGGCGTTTTACTAACTGAAGTAGTCGCCGCTAGGTTGAAGAACTCAGGTATAGAAGAAGTCATAATCCCTATTGATGGCACGCGAAAGACACATGACTACATAAGGGGTGAAGGAGTCTTTGAAAAGGCGGTAAAGGGTGCGAGGGCATGTAAAGAGGCGGGATTGGGTTTAGTGATCGATCCCTGTATCATGACGCAAAACGAAAGCGAGACCGCAAAGATTATTGACATAGCTGCGGATTTGGATGCAAAACAGTGCAGGTTTTTCCATTATGTCGCTCTGGGCAGGGGTAAGGGCATGCTGCCGGATAGTGAGCTTGAGAGAGATAAGTATACAGAAAACCTGATACAGCTTTATGAAGAGCAGAACAAGCGAAGGGGGCTTGAAATATGCACAACGCAGGCATCACAATACTGGGTGATATTGAAGAGGAAGGAAGCGGAAGGCCTTTTCGTCCCCGACTTCTTTTATCATGAGGTCCCGGGCTGCCGAGCGGCCATTGGTATGCTTTCTATCAAACCGAACGGCGATGTCGTGCCTTGCCCACTGTTAGATGTGAAAGCAGGGAATGTCCGAGAGATGAGTATACGTGAGATACAGAACTCGGAAGTCTTTGTTAATCTGAAAAATCGTGCGGTGAAGGGCAAATGTGCAGCGTGCAAATATAAGGACCTCTGTGGCGGATGTCGTGTGAGGGCATATATCAGTTATGGCGATTATCTCGCAGAAGACCCTTTATGTACTGAGTTCTTCTTTGAAGAAGCGGAGAAGTAGAACTTAAATCATTAGAGGTCGTACGGAAAAACGTATTTTATCCAGAAAGTTTTATATACCTCATTGTTCTATGTTAATAATAGGGTGATATAAAGAATGCTAAAAAAAGAAGTGGGCGCAATATTTGCAGCGCTTTTATTTGTTGCTACTCTGGGTGCGGGTGTAGCGAGTGCGGAAGGGGTGATAATCGGCGGAGAATATAACGACACAGGCGTGGACACAAGCAGCTTTATCTTTAGTGAGTTCTTCACAACTGATCTTTGGAACGGTAGTTTTTGGGACTATGTTGCAGAAGTAGAGGTAGAAGCGGTGAAAAATGCGACAGATGCTAGAGATGTGAATGAGACGGCGGAAGCGGTGGAAAAGGCGAGAGAGGTTAGAGCGGGGAATGAGACGGCGGAAGAATCTGATCCTTTTTGGCTATCTGGGGATAAAACGTCTTGGCCTGCTGGATACTGGGAGGTTGACCCCAATTACCAAACGCATTGGCCGGCTGGATACTGGGATGTTAATTGGTCTATACTGCAGCCATAAGGGACTTAGAATAAGAAGAGATAACGTAAATTGCTGCGGGATTCGGCTTTTGTAGACGACCCAGCCGTTTTTGGTACCCCGATAACGGGGTGTCCTTTATTTCGACATGGAATGAAAGGACAGTACCGGTACATGCAGGATTTCAACTTTGAATATTAACTCTTTTAGATTTTGTTTAGCTCCTTTTTATAACCACCCGATTACACGGATTTTCACGAGAAAAAGAATAGTAGTGACATAGTTTTAGTACACATTGAATTTAACTACTTTATACTATATTAATCCCAAGTTCTTGTGTTAATCTTGTGAAATCTCGTGGTTTTTTTAGTTAGCTATACAAATACTAATTATGCTTATAAAAGATATACAAAACGGTGAATATTTTAGAGCGATAGATAATACAATCCTATGCGAACTTTTGCATCCCGCAAAGGAGGACGAAGTTTTGAATATTCACTATAGTATTGCCCATGCAATTGTAAAGCCAGGAGAAACCACGCTGCCACATAAGTTGAAAACATCTACAGAGGTCTATTATGTCCTGGATGGTGAGGGCATAATCCATATTGATGAAGAATCCGCGGAAGTTCGTTCGGGTCAAGCTATTTATATCCCGCCAAATACAAAACAGTATATTCAAAACAGAGGCAATTCTGATTTGAAAATCTTGTGTATTGTTTATCCAATGTGGCGAATAGAAGACGAAGAAGTATTGTAAACTTTGAATGTCAAGTTTGACTTTTGCATTTTGCATTATCTGCTCAAAACTCCATAGGTTTTGAGCAGATACGAAATCCCCATATGGGATTTCAACCTGCAAGATATTATATTGTGCGAATACGTTCTTCCAACTCCGCCTACCTACCTACCTACCTACCTACCGGCAAGAGCAACAGGAACAACTACCGCCAGAAGCGTCGACACTGCATGTCATGCGGTTCTTGTCGTATAAATTTACCCAGCAGTCCTGACAAACCATAATACGTCCAAGTTCCTTGTGGTTTGCTTCCATTCTACTTCCCTCGTTACTGCATAGTTCGCATTTACCCATCTTATTCACCTCCTCCGTTATGTTATATTCTTATCATTTTCACGAGCATATAATCTTTGACACATTTGCTGCTACTGCCGCGTCTTCTTCTTTCTTCATTCCTTTCTTCTCGGATAGCATCGAAAGGAACAAGATCAACAGGTAGAAAAAGTTTTTCTTCAAGAAATCCTCTCGCGTTCACCATCGCTTGTATCTTATGGTGTATGTTAGAGTGCTTTCTCCATTAGCTTTTACCGGAACCCGCCACTCGATTTCATTGTTAGACACCTTTGTATGATTATAGTTTTCTTCTGTTATCTCCCAGTCGCCGCTGGTCCGCTCAACTACAGTAACCACAATGTCCTTGTCCTTATGGTTCCTGAGATTCACCGCCCACTCATATTCATACCAGTTTGCGCATTTATTGAAGTCCATCTGATTCCGTTCACCGACGATGTCAAATGCCTGTCCAATGAATAGGCTTATTGTCTCGTCTTTCGGCGTATGGTCTATTGAGTCCTCACCTATAAACTGCAGCTTGCCCGCTTTGTCGTTCGTGAACACGCGAACTGTCCCCTTCGGAAGAGGGATACCCAGATTGTTTTCCGCACTATTGTTGAAGTTAAGCCACACATCAACCTTCTTCTCACCTGTGTCCGACCAGTCGTCCCCATACCACCACCAGTTGCGTATGTCGTCATACACGTATTCCTTTTCGACATCAACGTCCGTCGCCTCCAGCAGCGAAATCTGTTTCTGTTCGTTGTTCTTTAACGTTGTGCTTCTCTGTAAGTCATACATGTGGTACTCAAACAACGCCTCCTCCTCGAACTGACCTGCTCTGGGTGCCTGAGTCTCCATATAGACAGGAGTTGTATAAAAAATCTCATCCCGTGCCAGGTGCACATCTCCGGCAACAAGCTTAAGGGAAGTGTTCTTGAATGTGGTGCCTGCATTGTTTGTAACAGTGACCCAGCCATTCAAATCAAGTTTCGAATCATTCTTGCTTGTAACAACAACGTAGTCTGCATTCCACGTCATACCGGAGGTCATATAGGAGAGCTCCAACGTATGATTCCTGCTCTCTGTGACATTTAGGATCCACGCCAGTGTCGGCTTCATTATTAAGCCTTCCGGTAGCTCAGGTAGTACCAGATTATTTGAATCTAGTATCTGAATCATACCATATTTATCTTTCATGATTAGTTGATCGCCGCTGTAACTCAGCAGTGTACCCTCAATCATATCCTTTTTGTCGCCGTAGGTCAGATAAGCCTTTATCTCTTTGCCGATGTACTTCTTCAGTATCTTATCCCTGTTGACCAGGTCATACTGGTAATTCTGCTCCACTACCTCAATCTCTGAATCAACCGCCTTTAGGCGAACACTTGTAGGGTCTATTCTCGATGCGACACCCTCGTACAGGACATTAATTATCCCCGCCGGGATGTATTTTGCCCGGTATTCTTTGACAACGCCGAGATCTGCGTTGTAGATAGTAACTTCCAAATTCTCGGCCTCTGTGTCTATAACGATAGGGCTAGTACTTGGGTCTACACCGGCAGCCAAACCTATCAGGCTTATGCCGATAACCAACCCTATTACCACAGCGAGTATTTTCTTATCTATTTTCATCTTCTGGCCCTTTTACATACTAATAAGTTCCTCTTATATATCTTTTTTTTCTATTCTGCCCTACCCAAATTGTTACTGTGTCATTATGATTTTCGTTCCCAGATATATCTTCTACTATGATAAATACCGCTTTTACTTTTTCTCGTATATCTTAACAGGCGTTGGCAATATTCCAGGTCTATCATCGGTCATCCAGTAAACATAGTTCATCACGTGCACAGAATATTCGAGATACCCCTTAATAAAGTTGCTTAACCCCTCGCTCCTGCGTCCAAGTATCAATATCACAAACCACTGGATTAACATGCATATTTCTGCTACAAAACCGTACACTATCAATACCAGCGCTATAACGAACGAATACACGATTCTGATAAAAAGTTCCAGCCGTTTTGCATCATGTTCGTAGACAAACAACTGATTCAAATTATCCGTTTTTTCTTCTACCATTTTCAATCACCTCCTTTTATTTTTATCTGTTGCTTCTTAGCTTTTCGCCATTATTTACAAAAAGCAATAACTCTACCACCCTACTTTGAAAAATGGGCCATTCGCAGTTTCATGTTCATAACGCACCCCCTCTTGTAATCGCCCTTCTGCTTCTGCTAGGTGTTGGCTTTATTATTAATCAACTGCTTAAATAACTGTAAGTATCATCAACACATGTTAAAAACGCATTGAAATGACGGGGTTTGGAACAGGAACAAATTGCAGTGAGTGCTGTTCCATACCGTTCGCATACGTAACAGAACAAAATCATTCATTAATTCTTGTATCCCATACATTAAACAAAGAAAATTTATGGCTTTTTGGACATCGCATATATCTTTTCTTCCCCAATCTAATACTTGAAAGAGATGCCCCCGGTATCCAGCTATACTCAAACTCTTGGTTACATTTTGGGCATTTCAATTTGCTTTTCATAGATAGAAGAGTAATCGGTAAGTATATAAATATCTCTGTGTTTTTACATCGTCAAAAAGAGCTCCAACCAAGTCACCCCCAAATAACGAGTTTGTAAATAAAACATACCTGTGGGAAGAGTTTAAACTCGATGTGGATGATAAGAAGCAATATGACTCGTGTTATATGACCTTGGCGGTTGTCTATGTTAATGAAACAAATCTAAATGAGAAAATGGTAAGAGAAGGATATGCAGAGGTTATGTATATTCCTCCTTCTGAGTTTGATTCTCGCAAGTGGGAATCAGAATATACGCCTTCGTAAAGTCCAATGCTTTCGCCAACACCAACATCAAACTTTGGGTTATTGTTCGCTATAATTGGTGTGGTGGCTGTGGTGTATTTGGTTTTGCGACGCGGAAAGGCGTATTGGTAAAATAACACGCTTTGATCTTGTAGATAAGCTGAAAATGGGAGAATATATAAAGGATGAATAGCTAAGATAAAATCAAAATGTTTGTTAATTGGGTGATATGGAAAGATGGATAAAAGATGTGGTAGTATATTGATTGTAAGCGTTACGATTTTTGTTCTATGTTTTGTGGGAACTGCATTGGCAACTAACTGGTCTGTCGATGACAGCGGCGGGGCAGATTTCACAGGGATACAAGAAGCAATAAATAATGCTTCCGATGGCGATACGATTATAGTCCATTCCGGTGTTTATTACGAGAATGTGGTTGTGGATAGATCAGTTACACTAAAGGGAATTGGCCATCCTGTTGTGGATGCCGGGGGAAGAGAGAGTGCGATTACATTAAGTGCAGATGGGATTACGCTTGTAGGATTCACAGCAACAAACGCTGGAAGTTCGTGGGGAGGTGCAGGGATTATGGTAATTTCCAGCGACAATATCATAACAGGCAACAATGCCAGCAACAACAACCATGACGGCATCGGTCTCTACAGTTCCAACAACAACACAATAACAGGCAACAATGTCAGCACCAACAACGAGGAAGGCATCCGCCTCTCCTCTTCCAGCAACAACAACACAATAACAGGCAACAATGTCTGCAACAAGTGTGTAGGCTTATATCTTCTCTATTGATGCATCTATAACACAATTACAGGCAACAATGCCAGCAACAACAACTTGGTCGTTATTTAACTCGACGATTCAAGCAACATCAACACAATTACTGGCAACAATGTCAGCAACAACGACTGGGGCGGCATCCGCCTCGACGATTCCAGCAACAACTCCATTACAGGCAATACATTTGTAAATGATGGTCTATATCTTTCTTCTTCCTATCAAAATATCGTGGAAAACAATACAGTAAATGGTAAGCCTCTTATTTATCTTGAAGATGCTTCAGATTATAGGGTTGAAGATGCTGGACAGGTTATACTTGTAAATTGCAATAATATCACAGTAGAAAATCAGGATTTATCAAATACAAGCGGTGGCATCGCACTCTGGAAGACAGAAAACAGTAGAATATCAAACAACACCGTATGCAACAACAACGATGAGGGCATCAACCTCTACGATTCCTGCAACAACAACACAATTACCGGCAATAATGTCAGCAACAACAGGGGCGGCATCAGCCTCTCTTCTTCCAGCAACAACTCCATTACAGGCAATACATTTGTAAATTATTGTCTTAGTGTTTCTTCATATCAAAATATCGTGGAAGACAATACAGTAAATGGTAAACCTCTTGTTTATCTTGAAGATGTATCGGATTACAAAGTTGAAGATGCTGGACAGGTCATACTTGTAAACTGCGATAATATCTCAGTAGAAAATCTTGATTTGACCAATACCGATGTGGGTGTAGGTCTATTGAAAACGAGAAACAGTAGAATATCAAACAACACATTATGCAACAACTGGCACGGCATCCAGCTCGGCGATTCCTGCAACAATAACAAAATAACAGGCAACAATGTCAGCAGCAACGGCTTCGGCATCGACCTCTACAGTTCCAGCAACAATAACACAATTACAGGCAACAATGCCAGCAACAACAACAGGGGTGGCATCAGCCTCAGGTTTTTCAGCAACAATAACAAAATAACAGGCAACAATGTCTACAACAACGACGAAGAAGGCATTCAAGGCATTCTCCTCTCCGGTTCCAGCAACAATAACAAAATAACAGGCAACAATGTCTGCAACAACAGGTACGGCATCTTCCTCAGGTATTCCAGCAAGAACAACTGCATAACAGGCAATAATGTCAACAACAACGATGGCTGCATCCTCCTCCGAGAGGCCAGCAACAACAAAATCTACTTCAACAACTTCATAAATAACAATAATAATGTTATATATCATTATGAATCGACCATTAACATCTGGAACTCACCATTTGAAATAACCTACACTTACAACGGCAACACATACACGAACTACGTAGGCAACTACTGGGGTGATTACGAACAAACGAATCCCGATGCTGAAGAGATAGTCACAACAGGAATTTGGAATACGCCGTACGGCATAGCTGGGAACAAAGACAATTATCCACTGATGGAGAGGTTCGAGAACTATATTATCTCCACATCAGCACACACAGAACTTCCTACACCCGGCTTTGAATTATTATTCGCTATAATTGGTGTGGTGGTTGCGATGCGTTTGGTTAGGCGGAGAGGGCAAGTGTAGGGTAATTTAATAGAAAAATAAATATGGGATGAATACCTGAGGCAAAATCGAAATGAATGTTAATTGGAGGATATGAAAGATGGATAAAGGATATGGGATATTGATTGTAAGCGTTACGATTTTTGTTCTATGTTTTGTAGGAACAGCATCGGCAACGAACTGGTCTGTGGATGGCAGCGGCGGGGCAGATTTCACAGGGATACAAGATGCAATAAATAATGCTACGGATGGCGATACGATTATAGTCCATCCCGGTGTTTATCACGAGAATGTGGTTGTGAATAAATCAGTTACGCTAAAAGGGATTGGCCATCCTGTTGTGGATACAAAAGGTAGTGGTAGTGCGATTACTTTAACTGCAGATGGAACTACGCTTGAGGGTTTTACAGCAACAAACTCTGGAAGTTCGTGGCAAGATAAAGATGCTGGGATCAAGGTAACCTCAAACAATAACACCATAAAAGGCAACAATGCCAGCAACAACTGGATCGGCATCCGCCTCGACGATTCCAGCAACAACAACAAAATAACAGGCAACAATGTCAGCAACAACAACTATGGAGGCATTAACCTCTGGGGTTCCAACAACAACAACACAATTACCGACAACAATGTCTGCAACAACGGATACGTCGGCATTAGCCTCTGGGATTCCAGCAACAACAAAATTTACTTCAACAACTTCATAAATAACAATAATAATGTTAAATGTTATTATGAATCGACCATTAACATCTGGAACTCACCATTTGAAATAACATACACCAGGGATTTCCACGCAATTAAATATTTCCCAAACCTTCTCAAAAAACAACATAAATCACATCCGTTTGCCAATTCCACTATCCACAACAAAAGTTGGAGTAACTAATTTTCTGTCACCAATTACATGTGTAGCAAATCG
>JAUWND010000142.1 GCA_030612835.1 Candidatus Methanophagales archaeon
GGTGGTAGAGTAGTAAAAGGAATAGAATTCAAGCAGATAAGATACGCGGGTATCCCCTGGGATCTTGCAGCAGAATACGATGAGCAAGGCGCAGACGAGCTCGTCTTTTTGGACATCACCGCATCGCACGAAAGAAGGGACACGATGGCGCATGTAATAGCGAAAACTGCGAGTAACGTGTTCATTCCTCTTACCGTGGGTGGCGGTATTCACAGCTTAGAAGATGCGAGAAGAGCATTCAACGCGGGCGCAGATAAGGTCTCGGTGAACACAGCGGCACTGAAGAACCCCAAACTGGTGAACGAACTTGCGAGACGGTTTGGCAGTCAGGCTTGTATGGTTGCAATAGATGCGAAGAGACGATATGTGCAAAGTAAAGATGCGGCACGAGAGCTAATAGAAACGAAAGAAGGCAAATGCTGGTTTGAATGCTCATTCTACGGCGGTCGGAAGTTCACGGGCGTGGACGCGCTAAAATGGGCGATGGAGGGAGAGGAACGAGGCGCAGGTGAAATAATGCTCACGAGTATGGACCGAGACGGAACAAAAGATGGTTTTGATCTGGAATTAACGAGTGCTATCTGCGACCGGGTAAATATACCGGTAATAGCATCGGGTGGTTGCGGGCTGCCTTCACACATAAAGGACGTTTTCAAGTTCACGGACGCTTCTGCAGCACTTGCCGCTTCTATATTCCACTACAAGGAATACACAATTCGTGAGGTGAAACAGTATCTGAAGGATAATGATATTCACGTGAGGCTGTAAGAGCCATGTATTTGTATAGTTCAGTAAAAATTCCAAGCACCAAGCATCAAATTACAAACAAATTCCAAGCACAAAATTCAAATTTACAAACTCATTTGGATTTTTCCAGTATCGCACTGAAGATTTTGACGAGTTGTGTTGCCTCATCGATTAGTTCTTTTCTTCTCCTTTCACTCTCTGGAGTTCGTGTTTCTGTGAGTTTTAACCAAAAGCTGCTTTCTTTCGCTTCTTTGCGACAAATCTTAATTCTCATCACAAAATCCTTTTTACTAAGGGACTCATTCGCCTCGATATAATTTGCTCCTACGGAGCCAGAAGATCTGATAACCTGTTTTGCTATTTCCGTATTAGCAATGGTTTTTGGAAGCGTTTTTACAAACGCTATCACTTCTTTCGCAAACTCTAACGTTCGTTCTTCCAGATCATACCGTTTTGGATTTTGGTTTTTGGTCATTGTGATTTGTTTGAGATTTGGTGCTTGTGATTTGGGATTTTCGCTCTATACAACTCCCTTAACTTAACTACACCCTCATACACTTCTTCCGCAGGACCCGTACAATATGCACCTTCCTCTTTTAGCTCCACTACCAAATCGCCACCTTTTGTATGTACTATAACAGGTTCATTTAGATTCACATATCCAAGCTTATTTAATGTAAGCACCGATGCTGTTGACCCGGTGCCACACGATAACGTCTCCCCTACTCCTCGCTCATATGTTCTCACGTTTATCTCTCTTTTAGCGTTACGCACCACAAAATCAACATTAGTCTTGTTAGGAAACGCTTTATGAGATTCTATTGCTTTTCCCACTCTATCAACATCCAACTCATCAAAGGAGTCAACAATGACAACAGCGTGTGGATTGCCAAGACTCAACGCGGTCAGTTTAATCTCACCCATTTTATCATTCACAAAAAACATTTGCTCTACTTTATTAAACTCCGGCACGCCCATAAAAACCCGGATAGAAGTTACCGCACCCTTTTCATCAACTTCCACTTCCGGAACAATCAACCCGGCTAACGTCTCTACTTTCATTCTACTACTTCGCACTAGCCCTCTTTCGTACACATATTTGGCAAAGCAACGCATTCCGTTTCCGCACATCTCTGCCTCAGAACCATCGGCATTGAAAACCTGCATCCGCACGTCGTACGAACTTGTAGTAGGTATACAAAGGAATAATACGCCATCTGCACCTACTGAGAATCCGCGTTGGCATATCAATCCAGCGAGTTCGCCCTTCTTCTGCTCTGGTATTCCTGCTTCTCGGTCGTCGATCAGTATGAAATCATTACCACAGCCTTGCATCTTCGTGAATTTTAGTTCCGTCATTGCTCGCTATTTCACCCCCCTATATGTTCAGCCCTTTTATCCGTTCACACGCCTCTAATATCCTTTCTTCACTTACACAAAGAGAAAATCGAACGAACCCCTCTCCCGCCTCACCGAATCCTATCCCAGGTGTTACAACTATGCCCGTACGCTCCAGCAAGAACATGGAGAACTGAATAGCCGAGAATCCCGAAGGAACCTTTGCCCAGAAATAGAATGTGGCTTTTGGCTTTTCCAACTCTATCCCGCTGGATCTCAATCCATCAGCTAATAGGTCCCGCCTTCTTTTATATATCTCTACGTTCTGCTTTACACAGTCTTGTGGCCCAGTTAGCGCCGCTATACCTGCCATCTGGACAGCTTGAAAAGCACCGGAATCAATATTAGTCTTCACAAGCTTCAGACCTTTTAATATCTCTGAATTCCCTACTACGAAACCGATTCGCCACCCCGTCATATTATAGGTCTTAGATAGCGAACCAAACTCGACACCAACATCCTTTGCACCTTTGACGGCCAAAAAACTCGGCGCTTCATAGCCATCGAACGTAAGCTCAGAGTAGGGGTTATCATGGAGTACAATGATCTCGTTTTCGCGAGCGAAATCCACCACCTCTTTAAAGAATGATTTTTCGGCAGTTGCGGCAGTGGGATTATTCGGATAATTCAAGAACATGATTTTTGCTCTTCTCGCTATTCCTTTGTCTATGCGTTCTAAATCAGGCTTAAAGCCATGCTTTTCTGTTAACGGTACAGAATAAGGTGTTGAATTCGCCATTATCGTTGCATTATTGTATACTGGGTATGCAGGATCCGGAACGAGGGCAATATCGCCGGGATTTAAAAATGCGAATGTCGAATGCGCTATCCCTTCCTTTGACCCTATCAACGTTAGAACTTCATCCTCTGCATCCAACTTAATGTACTTTCTGTGCTTATACCATGTCGCTACGGCTTCACGGAACGACAGCATTCCTTCGTAAGACGGGTACCGGTGATTTGAAGGGTCTTTTGCGGCGTTGCAAAGCGATTCCACTATGTGCGGTGGCGTCGGCAAGTCCGGGTCGCCGATACCAAAGTCTATTATATCTACACCCTTCTTCTCCGTTTCTCTTTTCCTCTCATCTATTTCCGCAAATAGATAAGGGGGCAGCGAACTTATTCCCTTTGCATACATTTTTTAAATCCTATCTAAATTTTCTTTTAGCAAAAACCTTTTCTTAGAAAGAAAAGCTTTACCAAAAGAACATTTGTGTTTTTCTTTTAGTACAGGTTTGCTTTTTGTTAAAAAAGAAAAAGTGTTAACATGGCTCTATCGTTGCCGGCGGCTTAGAAGAAATCGCATAGGTCACCCAAGTCACGCCTTTAACTTCATTTGTTATTCGCTTGCTCATGTTCTCCAGCACTTCATATGGCAGCTTCACGAAATCAGCCGTCATCGCCTCTTTGGACTCAACCACCCTTATCGTAACGATTCTGCCCAAACTTCTCGCATCGCCGAGTACACCGGTAGCGACATCATCGCCCACTATTGCAAATGCCTGCCACACTTTGTCATACCATCCTTTATTCTTCAATTCCGCCTCTACAATCTCTGATGCTTCACGACATATCCGAAGTTTATCTTCTGTAACTTCACCTATTACACGAGCTGCAAGACCCGGACCAGGAAAAGGATGCTGGTTCAGTATCGGAAGCGGCATATCGAGTTCCTTCGCCACTTCCCGCACTTCATCCTTATACAAATCCGCAATTGGTTCTACCAGCTTCAGTTCCAGCTTCTCTGGAAGCCCACCCACGTTATGATGCGATTTTATTCGTGATGTCTTTTGCGAGCTCGCCCCCGCACTCTCTATTCTATCCGGATATATGGTACCCTGAGCGAGGAAATCAACGTTACCTAGCTTTGTCGCCTCTTCCTCAAAGACATTTATGAACTGTTCGCCTATCACCATCCGCTTCGCTTCGGCGTCCTTAACGTCCCGCAATCCATTCAAAAAACGCTCTTTCGCATCTACAAATACCAGTTTCATATTGAAGTTATTCTCGAACGTATTTATAACCGTTTCCTTTTCGCCTTCTCGCAGTAGTCCATTGTCAACGAAGATGCACGTGAGTCTATCACCTATGGCTTTATTGACGAGCAATGCAGTAGTAGAAGAGTCTATTCCGCCACTGAGTCCACATATCACTCTTCCATCATTACCTACCGCGCTCTTTATATCTTCTATTTTATCTCTAACGAAAGAGTCAATCGTCCAGTTTCTCTCGCAGCCGCATATTTTATATAGGAAATTCCACAGTATTTTTCCGCCCTTATCCGTATGGTGAACCTCCGGGTGGAATTGAACGCCATAGATATTGGCGATGCCAAATGCTGCAACGGGCGTATTCATCGTATGGCCTATTATATCCGCACCATCAAATTGCTCTATCACGTCGCCATGAGACATCCACACGTTTATCCTTCCGTTCTCACTTCCACGCTCAGTTAACCCCTCAAACAGGGCACAATCTTTTAAGAGCAACTCTGTTCTTCCAAATTCGCTTTTCATGCCTTCGCCTACCACTCCACCATTTACATACGCAATCAACTGTGCACCATAACAAATTCCGAGAATGGGTATGCTCAAATCAACAAACTCGGAACTGCATTTTGGACTGTTAGGTTCGTGGACGCTAAAAGGACTGCCGGAAAGGATAATGCCCTTAATCCTACCTGTTCCTTCCTCTGCTTCTATTCCTCTTTTAAGCTCTTCAATGGGTATCTCATACGGGAGAAGTTCCATATAAACGCCTAATTCTCTACACCTTCTCACGATGAGGTGGCTATATTGCCCTCCAAAATCGAGCACCACTACTTTGTCTTTTTCCTTCTCTGCTTCCCTCTTTTCTATTATGCTATTTCTATCTGGCATCGCATGGTCTTTTTTGTTGTATTAGTTAATAATAGTCGTCAATCTTTATAATTAATCTAGAGTTATAAACGAATAGCAGACATAAAAGTATTGATTGAGGAGGCGAAAGTGTAAAAAATGTTTGAGCCGGAAAAATTTATTGAAAGACAGGTAGATGAAGTAAAAGAAACAATAGGGGATGAGAAAGCAGTAATAGCAACTTCGGGAGGAGTGGATTCCACCGTTTGTGCCGTTCTCACCTATCGTGCGATAGGAGACCGAGCGGTAATAGTTTTCATTGACGATGGATTAATGCGCGAAGGCGAGGCAGAGCAAGTCACAAACTTTTTTAAGGCGCTGAATATGAATACAAGGCTGGTGGATGCAGCTACGGAGTTTTTTGATGCTTTAAAAGGAATTACTGAGCCAGAAGAGAAGAGAAAAGCATTTCGAAATACGTTCTACTCTGTTCTCGGAAGGGTTGTGCGAGAGGAGAACGCTAAGTATTTAGTGCAGGGAACAATAGCGGCGGATATTCTTGAGACTGTGAAGGGAATCAAGACACAGCACAACATTCTTGAACAGATAGGTATTGACCCGGAAAGTTATGGATTAACGATTGTTGAGCCTCTGAGGGAGATATACAAGCACGAAGTAAGAGAAGTTGCCAGAAGTGTGGATTTGCCGGCGGAGTTTTCGGAGCGCCCACCTTTCCCTGGTCCCGGACTTGCTACGAGAACACTTGGTGAAGTGACGCCCGAACGTGTAGAGATAGAAAGAAGAGCAACGACGATTGTAGAAGAGGAAACTTCTGATATTGAGTCGTTTCAGAGTATGGCTGTTTTGATGAATGACAAGGCTACCGGGATTAGAGAGGGTAAAAGAGCGTATGGCTACATAATCGTTGTTAGACTGGTCAAAAGCAAGGATGCCATTACGGCAGAGGCTGTTAATGTTCCCTGGGAGGTCTTAAAGAGGATAGATAAGAGGATTACGACGGAGATTCCAGAAGTTGTGCACGTGCTTTATTCGCTAACGGATAAGCCACCGGCAACGATAGAATTTCAATAGGATAGAGCACAAGATTACACAGATTCTCACGAGATGTATAAATGGGGAAAAAACAAAAATAAATGCATTATTTATTTTATATGCCATTACAACAATCTCAACATAGGAGGAGAATAGTCGTGGGTGCTGCTTCTATCACATTGCCAGGGGAGAAAAAGATTAAAAGGGTAAGAGGAGTGGAACAAACGAACAAGATAACTTTTGAGCAGTATGTAAGGCTGGCTTTGAGTCATGCGAGATTTTCTCGGAATGAAGATGCGTCCTGGACGGTAGAAGTGCCTGTGCTTC
>JAUWND010000205.1 GCA_030612835.1 Candidatus Methanophagales archaeon
CACCATATTGACGAACATTTGGTCGAGCGTTTTTGCATTTAACCTCTCAGATGCAGTTTTATTTCCTTTCATTCTTTTCGCCTCCTCTCAATCCGGAATGCTTTTTATGTCGTATGTCTATAGGACTTATGCAGAGGAGGTTATATGGCCTAATAGCAAATAGGTAGAGGTTATACTCCATATACAATGAAATAGAGATAGAAAGTGGAGAAAAAAAAGCAGTGGGAAATTGTATCCGTATCAGCACTCGTATTCGTGTTTTTGATTTTCGCCTCTCTTAATTTAGGCTCTGTCGAAATGCCTTCTTCATACTGGCAGCCATCAAAAGCGGGAGTTGCAGACGTGGTCACATTTGATTTCGGTAGCGTTCAGCAAGTAAAAGAGCTTTATATATTCGTAGGCGATGCAAACCGAACGAAATTCGATGTTTATGGTGATAACGATGAGTTTCTTTCATCTTATGATAATAACCCGGCAGAGCATGTGCACTTCTGCTCCTGGGAACGGATTAATTTGGGGCATAGGAGTACCAGCAGCATCAAGTTCGTCTTTGGACCGGAATCGTGTGGCAAAATAGGCGAGATTATTGTGATCTCTACAGATAACAAAAAAATAGCGCCCGTGGATGTGCGTGGCGAAGCTGCTATGAGATTAGTTGATGAGCAGAGCGCAATAAAACTCCCGATTACACAACGGTATGGTGCGTACTTTGACGAGATGTATTTCGTGCGAACAGCGCAGGAGCATTTAAATCTTGAAGAGCCGTATGAGTCAACACATCCACCACTTGGGAAGCTTATAATAGCCCTGGGCATTTTGTGCTGCGGAATGAATCCTCTGGGCTGGCGTATTGTAGGCGTTATTGCCGCTACAGTGATGATACCGATATTGTTCCTTTTTGGTAAGCGGATGTTTAAAAGCTCAGTAGCGGGCTTTTTCGCTGCTTTACTATTGACTTTTGAGTTCATGCATTTCTCATTGGCGCAATTGGCGACGGGAGAGATATATATCCTCTTCTTCACGTTATTGATCTTTTACTTTGCCTTCGATTATTTCTCTAAGCAAGAAGACGGAGATAAAAAAGGCATTTCCCTTTTCATCTCTATTATCCTTGTTGGGCTTTGTTTCGCTGTGAAATGGACTGCCGTTTTTAGTTTGATTGCAATTCTAACTCTTTTATTAATCAGTAATATAAGAAACAGAAAGCCGATATTTGGCGATTATAAGATAGTTTTTGCTGCGCTCTGCGTTTTTGCAGCTATTTATATTGCAACTTACATCCCTTACATGTTCTCTGGTATGGGGCATGCGCTTTTCGATATTCACCGAGTGCCGTTATATCTGAAATACATCTCGGAATACCTGGCTGTGGGCAATGTGAGTATTACTCCGCCCGCACCATTAACCGTTTTTGATTCGCAACTGGGCATGTTCGGATACCATGCCACGATTAATGCAACGCATCCTTTCTCTTCGCCCTGGTGGTCATGGCCACTTATGCTAAAACCGCTTTGGGTCTATTCTAACTCTTGGGACACAATGGTTTCGTCAATTGTTCTGATGGGTAATCCCGCGATATGGTGGGGCAGTATTCCAGCATTGGTTTTAATTGCTGCGACGTTAGTGCGAGATAAAATAAGAAGAGAAAGGGCAGATTTTGTGTTACTCTTTATTCTAATCCCATTCTTACTGCTGTGGCTCCCATATGTCCTCATCTCAAGAATCCTGTTCATCTATCATTTTGCCCCGGAAGTGCCATTTATGATCTTGGCAATTACTTACTGGCTAAATAAATTATGGCAGGATCATTCACATCGTCACGAGAAGAAGATCGTGGTCAATAGGATTTTAGTCATTTCGTTTCTCATTCTTACAGCCATTCTTTTCTTACTCTTCTATCCTGTTCTATCCGGTTATCCCGTATCGTATGAGTATAAAGAGAGTTTGCGCTGGCTAAGTGGTTGGATATTTTGAAGAAGTGCAATAGATAGAGGGTAGGAAATCAGGTAAAGTCCTATGTTTCATGAGGTATCAGAAACATCAAAAATCCTTTCCACATCTACGGATGTTTAGTAATAGCACTGGTAGAGACCTAGATGATCGTCCAACATCTTCTTGCATTTCGAGATCATGATGATCTGTTCTTCCGTAAGGTGTCTGTTGTAGAATACCGTGCCTTTAGTCTCAGAGGATCTCACACCACAGGTCTTGCATTTGAACTTCTGGTTGCATTTGGCATTGAACCCTTTCTTGTATGATAGAATATGCTATCAGACCAGGTGCATATAACGGTCACGGTTTATTTTATAGGACACTGCCCTATTTTTTAATTGCGACTTCTAATATGTCCCCGATAAACGTGCCTATTATGAATATGACCACAAGGATTATTACTGTTATGAACATCCCGATTGCAGTCGCTGCTGAGTATACAAGTCCACCAATAAAAAGCCCGATAAAACCAAAGATTATCCCAAGAATAATACCATAAATAATTCCCTTTTTTAAAAGTTCCCATCGCTTTTCCTTTCCCGGTTTCACGTATCCGTATATCAGTCCAATAATAAATGCAAGTATCTCAAATAACATTTTTTCAGCTTCAAAAATTATAAAAGTGCAGGGGTATATAAATTTTTCTATTTTATCCCCAGATTTAAGCTTAAGCAGGTTATTTTCTCACTCGACATACCTAATCCCTTTTGCCTAACGGGAAAGGGTCAATACATCGTGAACTCTTTTTGATATAGACACTATAAAAGCATCCTTAGTGATGTGTTATGGCTGTTGAGGAACAAGAGCGGATCGATTCCGTAAATAGATATATTAGGGGGGATAAGCCGGTGAATATTTGTAGAGACGTGGCTAGGTCAA
>JAUWND010000077.1 GCA_030612835.1 Candidatus Methanophagales archaeon
GATGGATGTCGAATGCACTGGCAGACGGATTGGTGACAAGGAGACACTGACCCAGGAAGTGGCGGCATGGACTAAGAGAAGGAATGAGCATGAAAAGAAGATTGACTGGAAGTTCACGAGGGAGAAAGCAGATAAGAAACAGTCTAAGTATTATGTATAAGAACTATATCGTTGAGACGCTAGTAATCATAGCAAAGTTTCAAGGAAATAATGATGAATTCTTCTATCATCCGTGAGTTCCGGATGAAAAGATAAAGACAGCATGAAATGGCGTCTCAAAAATAGTCAGCTTTAGCAACGTTTCAAATGATTCCCGTTGCCTGCCAAATGCGTTCCTCTTTACTTTTACATCCATCAAACCGAGCAACGGCTGTTTGGTCTTTACAACTTCTTCATCGCCCTCTTTCGCAAGTAATACCAGTCCTGCACAGGTGCCCACTATCCCGCGCTGCTTTATCTTTACTACCTCGCGCTTCTCCCCGCTCTCTGCTAACGTCTTCTCCAATGCGATAACGTGCTCCGCCACATCAATCACCCTGTATCGCAATTACACCTATCTTCGTTCTCATTGCAGTAAACGTCCTTCGTTTTTTTGTTTTATTTTACCGCATCTTCTTCATCATTTTACCCATCGGAATCCCCTTCATCATCGGCATATCCCCTCTACCTGAGGATATACTCTTCATCATCTTCTGCATCATACGATGATATTTTATCAATTCGTTTACCTCAGCAGTACTCGTGCCCGAGCCATGCGCTATTCTTCTTAGCCTAGACCCGCTTATTATCTTCGGCTCTCTCAGCTCTTCCTCGGTCATCGAATCCATCATCACCTTGAAACACTTCAATTTATCCTCCGTTATTTGAGACATGCTATCATTGATGTCTACACCAAGCCCACCCAAAGGTAGCATCTGCATTATCTTTTTAAACGGGCCCATCTTTTTCAACGCTTCCAGTTGCATATACAAATCTTTCAACGTGAATTTACCCTTCAAAATGTCAACATTTACATCCTCGGGATTTAAGCTCTCCTCAGCCATAGCTATCAATGACTTTATGTCGCCCATCCCCAGCAGGCGAGAGATGAAACCGCCAGATTCAAATTTCTCAAAGTCGTCTACCGTCTCACCAGTGCCAATAAATGCAACTCCGGAATCCGTTTCGGCGACTGCAGAAAGCGCACCACCGCCTTTTGCCGTGCCATCCATCTTAGTTATTATAATGCCCGTAATCCCAATTGCATCGTCAAATGCTTTCGCCTGCACCGATGCCTGCTGCCCTATGCTCGCATCCAGAACAATGAACCGTTGTTCAGGTTTTGTTGCTTTTTCTATATCCATTATCTCGTCTATCATTTCCGGCTCAAGTGCGTGCCTGCCCGCAGTATCGATTATCTTAATATCATACTTATCCAATTCCTTAACACCGCTAGTTACTATCCGCAAGACATTCCTATCTTCCGGCGGACCGTCATAAAAAGGAACGCCAATTTTATCACACAATTGTCTTAACTGATCAGATGCCCCGGGTCTGTACACATCGGCACAGATAACCGCGGGTTTTAAACCCTTCTTTTGAAAATACCGTGCCAGTTTCGCGCACGAAGACGTTTTCCCGGCGCCATGCAAACCAACCATCATTATTTTCTGCGGCTTTAACGGGACCTCAACGCCCTTACCTATAATGTTTATCAGCTCTTCATATACTACCTTAATCACATGCTCGCGCGGATTCAAAACCATCTTCTCCTTCAAACTGCGCTCTCTTATGCGGTCTGAAAGCTCCTTCACCAATGAAATCTTAACATCCGCCTGTATCAATGCCCGCTGAATGTCACGCACAAGCTCATCTACCGTTCGTTTATCTATCCGCTTAGCCTTCGCTATCTTCCGTATCGATTCCTTCAACGAACTGCTTAACTTACCTAACATTTCCGTTTATAATGTAGTTACTTCTTCTATTTATTTTTGATTGCATATAAAGTATAACTTCTACCTATTTAGGATGCTGATTTACACTGATTTACACTGATTTACACTGATTTAATTTCTTCTGCGTTAATCTGCGTTAATCTGTGTCAATAATTTATTTTCTTGTATTGGATTTTGTTTAGAATTTAGAGTTTAGTGCTTAGAATTTAATAAGCGTTCTGGTACAATATCTGCGGAAACTTTACCGGTAATGGCATATCGATAAAGCGATGCTTTTAGCACGCCTTGTGCTGCAATGCCTAAACAGGCAATGATTATCCAGTATAATAGAGCAATAATAAAACCTACCAGTAATCCGTCCACATATAATCCCACGGCAATAGGTATTAGCCCAATAAGAGCTAACGGGAATAAAATGAGTCCCCAAACCGAAATAACCTATAAACGTTTCACCCCAGGTATCTTTGAACACATGGGCACTTCTTTTAATCGCTTTAGATACCGATAAATTCTCGTAGATATATACAGGAATAACGAAAAAAGCAGCCATTGTCCATGCAAACCCTATTAGCGAAATAACGATTTGTCCAAGTACTCCGGCACGTTCTCTAATGGCACTTAGTATTACACCCACAGTTGCCGCGATAAGTGCCCAACACGCAATAGCGCGGAGGTTCTTATTAGCGATCCTGAATCCATCTTTAAT
The DNA here is from genome assembly GCA_030612835.1 of Candidatus Methanophagales archaeon. Lineage (GTDB taxonomy): Archaea > Halobacteriota > Syntropharchaeia > Alkanophagales > Methanospirareceae > Methanophaga. The sequence goes on from JAUWND010000077.1 coordinate 2,641, forward strand.
AGTTGGATTTCCACCATCTAGTCTAATTGTCGCACAACCAATTATCGCAGTGTTGAAATATATCCCGATGAAGTAGAGGACGAGATACATTATAAAAAGCAATACAATGATTAGCGGTGAATTTTCTGCGAACCCCGCAAAGAATATGCTACCAACAAAGAGTAATCCTATTAGAATCATCAGGATCCCGGAAAATATCGGGAACATAAGTAGTTCCTTATCTTTTCGTATTACCGTTAAACAATTCTTCAACAGTTCCCAGCTACTACCTATTCGACCTGGCATAAAAAGTTATATCCGTCACCCGGACCCCCAGGTTATCAGCATTTGTTTATTAGGCATAATTGTTATGGAGTATATATATTGTTTCCGTTTTTTTTTAGTTAGCGAAACTCATTAATAATCCGTAAGCTTCTTCTGCCGCAATATCACACTTTGCACCTCAAAGTCGCGTATTGCTAACTTCAGCCCGGTTTTTGCTTGCAATAGCGAATCAATATATTTCAGCGCTTCCGTTTTTGTCTCGAACTTCACACATCTAGTCCTAAACGCAGCTCGAACCGTCTCTCTAACAACCCAAACGCCCAGCGGAATGAAATAGCTGGGGTGGATCTCTCGGAATACTATGACGCCCGCCTGCCGCCTCATCTTATGGAGCGCTTCCGCAACAGCCAATCTCGCCGCATAATAGCCGCCGCCCTCCTCGGCGTACTGTTTCCGACCTTTAAAGCCTTCGTAATCTTCTACTATTACCGGTCGCTGAAAAGACGCATCGTTCCAAACAGAGCCCGGAAACCAGGCCTCGAAGTTCTCATACTCAAATAATGTCGGCATCAATAGTATCTGAAAGTGGTTGTCCATGTATGATGATTCATAAACATAATAGGAGTCTATGATCGGATATTCCTTTAGCTGCGTTGCCAGCTTCTTGAAGATGAGATCATCTGTTGCAGTAATGCTCCATCGAGTTGGCACCATTTTTTTATCACGATGCAATCCCAACGTACCCGCGGATAGTATCTCGGCGACTTTATAAACGTCCAATCCGAGGTCATACAGCCCTTTAGCGGATTCCACTGCTCGAAGCTCGTCAGAAACGATGCGTTCTACTTGTTTCGGTATCTTTGGATTCTCGGTGACGTTCATCTTTTCCACGGTCACACTGGCGCCTGTCGGTCGCGTTACATCGGAGAAGGAGAGGTTAAAGGTAGGTTTGCTCTTAAATGTGACTTCGACATCTACCGGATGCTTAGCTAACGCTAGTTCTGCAATGTCCGAAACAAAGTTGGTTCGCGAGGTCACACTTTCGCCTCGTTTCGCTCGTAACGATGAACTTCTTAGTTCTACGATCTCTTCCATGCCAAGGCCGTGGGCGAACCACTCGCTCGGGTCTTCCAATCTACCGAGTTCGGCATCGTACTCGTTGCCTTCTAATATGGTCATCGGACCCACACCCACTATGGGATAGCCTTTCCAACCGACGAAGACGGAAGTAGAAGGGCCGAAGAACTCCTTTGTATCTGCCAGTTTCGCAAACTCTGTTCTTTTCTTCAATCCTGCGAGTAAGGGGCATGTCTTTCTTCCACATAACAGCCGTGATCCTTTGCACGTAATACATAATCGCTGCATTAGTCTGTACTCTTTTAATTTTTTGGATATATATCTATAGATAATTAGTTATATGTCCATCACAAAAAAGAGTGAAAAAATGGAGACAAGAAGAAAAGGTAAAGCGGCAATCGGTATTGCAATAGCTGCAATAATGCTTGCTTCGGTTTTTACTGCGACGGTATCGATAGTAAGCGCGGCGAGTAGAGGTGATAACTTCAACCATATCGTAAAACAAGCAGAACCACAAAAAGTGTTAATCGGGCAGAATTTACAATTTGAGGGGTTCGACACAGCACCGGTAGTATATAGGTTTGTATATGACGATGTAGAGAACGCTTATACGGCCGATGCTAATAACCGTATCTACAACGTAAATTGGCCAACGTCTGGTGCTTATTATGTGAACTATGTGACCGGAATTCCGGCAACGTATGATGCACAGCTTTCAGTCGAAACGCCAGATATGCCGTTAGAGCTCAAAGATGTAGACACAACGCTTATAGTAGATACCACAAGAATAAACCTGCTTCCGCAGGATCTGGTCGATCTCGTCATAATTGGTCCGGATGGGCAAATAAAAATTGACAAGATGAATAACCAAACTTTTACAAATATAACGGTATCTCAATTGATGGTGTTTTGTGATGCAGGACTCAAAACCGAAGGATGGAAGGTGGGCAATTACACCTTCCAGGTAAAAACTCGGTCTGCAAACGCATGTGGATTGGAAGCTGCGAGCGTGATAATGATTTTAGAAATATTAAAGGATGGGGATTTTATAATAATACAGCACGTTCACAACATCAACACAGGCGAAAACTTCTCTTCGATTCAAGCGGCGATAGACGATAATGATACTGAAGATGGGCATACAATTACTGTTGATGCTGGAACATATTACGAAAGTGTGGTTGTTAATAAATCAGTTACACTAAGAGGGATTGGTAATCCAATTGTGGATGGGGGTGGAAAAAGGAATGTAATTACATTAACTGCGTATGGGATTACACTTGCAGGATTCAATGTGACAAACTCGGGAAGTTCGTGGGGCGATGTTGGGATCAAGGTAACCTCAAACAATAACACCATCACAGGCAACAATGTCAGCAACAACAATGTGGAAGGCATCCGCCTCTCCGATTCCAGCAACAACAAAATCTACTTCAACAACTTCATAAACAACACCGATGATGTTGATTCTTATACATCAACCAACATCTGGAACACCACGAAAAAAATAACCTACACCCAGAACGGCAGCACATATACAAACTACTTGGGCAACTACTGGGGCGAGTACGAAGAGAAATATCCAGATGCTGAAGAGATAGACACAACCGGGATTTGGGATACGTCGTACCGCATAAATTCCGACAATGACAATTATCCACTGATGGAGCGCTTTGAGAATTATATTACACCCTAATCGGCTATTGTTGAAATCGAAAATTCTCGCACCTGCTTTACCAGTGCTATCGCGGATTTTCTAACAACCGTAACCAATTTCAAAAAATTTGTGATTGATACTGGTTGTTTTGTGATTGTTGGACCGCCACCTACACCCTTAACTCTTCCTGTGTTCTTAGCCAGCTTTCTTCTTCTAGTAGGTCCAATATTCGACAAGATAGAAACAATAATCGCGGCAGTCTGCTAATAACATTGCCTTCTCCGGATTTATCTTTCCCGATCTGCTAATCTCTGCGAAAATATCTCGTTGCAAGCTTACAATATGCTTTGCCAGTTCAACAAGGTTTACTTTTTCCATACTCTTTATACAGTCCGTTAAAATCAATAATTTTATCTTTTAACCATTTATCTGAATCCGCCCCTTTTATCTCTTCTTTGTATCCCGCCAGGCAATTTTCACAAACCACAAACTCTATAAAGGGTTCGCAATCCCAAATTTTTTCTATCCATTTCGCCTCCTCATCGGTCAAATCTTCCGGGTAATACCAAGTCTTATCTATCGTCTTGCCACATACTGAGCACAACAACGGTTCTTTCCAGCCTTCAAAGTCATTTATTTTGTTGCCCACCAATAGCTATTTATGTTCTGATAGCCTTGTAATTTGCACATAGGAGTGAAAAATTGATTGTGTGCGGAAAAAGGGATCGAAGTGCTTAAAAAGATTAGAGAAACCATTGTGCTAAGCAGTGAAGAAAAAGAGGCAATTCTTAATGCAATTTACAGTAAAAGAGATTTCGATGATAGTCTTCGATACGGACATCTTGATTTTGCATAAATAAATGGTCTTTTCGCCTTGATTTGATTTGATTTGATTTGATTTGATACCCCAAACACATCTACTCGTAGGCGGGCTCTTCCTCGCTTCAGTAATAGTTCAGTTCCAAAGTATTCGGCAGGACAATTCTTTCGGTGCTTGAACAGACTAAAATCAATTATTGACACAGATTAACGCTGATTAACGCAGAAGAAATTAAATCAGTGTAAATCTGCGTCCTAAATTAAATATGGGGCAGTTATACTTCATATAGGATGAACAACACTGCTAAGGGGCCTGTCTGTATCAGAAACGATCATATTTTGCCTTGTGCCCCTTGTAAATCATCTACGGCGATATGTATGTAGCTGGTCTTCCTCTTTCCAAGTTCGTATAGGGAATCCCAAAGCGTTAACTGCGCAGTATCCGAAGCTAAGCTTGTTTCAAGGTAAGGTCATCTTACCCTCTCTGTAAAGCTCTTTATCCCTTTCCATTCTCGCCTCTTGGTGTTTCTTCTGCAGTTTGTGCATGCTATCTACCAGAGCTACAAGTTTATCGTGCCGAGCTTTTTCTGCGAGGGTTATCACCAATCTTTATTCGGGTCTGTTTTGAATATTTCTAAGTGTTTACTAATCCAATTACGATAGCTACCCTCGTAGTTTAAAACGGATAAAAATATTCGGTGAACCAAAGCCATCAGTTTATCGCATGCGTCAATTAAAGCATCAAATTCTCTTTCTGATATCCCTCTATGTGTTATATTGTCTCTAACTGTAATTAGATCCCCTAAGTCCTCTATAATATCACTATATCCTATTTTATAGTAGCCTAAAAACATGGTTAGATTATCTTTGAAACTGTATCTATTTAAACATGGTAAATTCAAATATAATGCCTTTCTCTGCTCTGTAGCCATACTCAAAGCTCTAAGAGAGTCTTTCATTGGTTTTTTTAATTCCTCTTTAAACCGCTTAAAATCAGCATCAACTAAAATAAATATCCGGGGTGGCTTTTGTGTAGTAGCAAACCTATAAATAAGGGTCTCTAAAACGGTGAATAAACCCAAATATTTAGACTCCAAAAGACTTCTATTTAACGATTCCAGATACCATTCAAGAGCAAAATAGAATCCCAAGTCGGTATCTAAATTATCGGTATATTGGAAAAGGATTTTTTTGAAATAGTTGGATAAGTCGCCATAAGGCGTCAATTCATGTCTCGCAGAGAACTCAGTTCGAATAATTTTCCTTTCTGAATATATCCGTTCATACTCACCTTCACTATTTTGCTCACATAGCACAAAAGAAGCCCAATCAATGTAAGTGCCCTGAGATAACGATGCGAACCGCAATATTTTATTGATTTTGTTAAACAGTAATGATTTGTACGCTTCTATTGTCTGAAGTCTAACATCGTCATTTAGCTCAATCTGAACACCGCCCGTTATACCTGACTTTTTGTAGATTTCTATATCTTTCCATATATCGTCTTCGTACTGAAAAAAGGTAACTTTTCCTTCTTCGATCTCAAAAATAGACATAAAAGATTTAAGATTGGATACATCAAAGCGACAGAATATTTTATTTGTGGCGGATGTGATTTCTCTAGGTTTCAATTTTAGATAATCAGCACTAAAAGCAATATCTCGAAATTCTACTCGCTCGCCCATTTGCGGTGAGATGTCAGAAATACTAAGATGTTCTATGTTTAACTCTTCACCGTCGAGATTTGCACATATGCTGAATTTTGTATCTTTGTGAGTGTAAAATAAGTCCATATACGGGACGTGATCATCTCCAATTAATGTTATCGTTCCATCAATAACACCATCACGATACTGTGCACATGTAAACTTAACAGGAATTTCTATATGTCCTAACTCGGTATTTTGGGGTTTTAAACGGCCTTCGCCTTTTCGCTCAAATATTTTCTCTCGAAGTACGCTCATTTTGAAGTCCCCCTGCTTCTATTTTATATCTGAGGTATATAATATGTGCACGGAACTTATGTATTCACCAAAATCAAAGTTGAAAATTAGGGGATAAGAGTGGGAATAATAAACATCTCCTTGTTGATAAGACTATCATTCCTGATTTTTTTCGTTACGGTTGCCATGTTCATCCTCCCTACTCTACCTTTATACTTTATCCATATAAAATTAATGCATGCTTGTTCGGATAAGAGATTGACATCTCAACTATTGACAGATTTTATATAGTATGAAAGCGATACATGTGTGTTCGGTTAAGTATTTATGGCCCACCAAAATAAATCCGTGTAAATCTGTGTAAATCTGCGTCTCGTTTCAAGCCAATGGTTTTATTACCTAAATCCGCTTCCATAGCGTTACGCCTCCATGAAATATAGTATTGCGCAATACCGACTTTGTCCCTAAAATGTCCCTTTTGTGTCCCTTATAAAATAGATTTCTTTATCACTGGATCAGTTTTGGCGTATCGTATAATACGTCCCTTTCTTTTCTCCATGCCGCTCAAGAAGTCCGAGATTCACAAGGTCCGTGAGGTCTCTCGTGGCTGTTCTTTTAGTTGTATTACATATTTTTTGATAGATGGAATTATCAATCTGCTTGTGCACTATAAGAAATTCTAAAGCCTTTCTTTGGCGTGGATTTGGATAGAAATCCTTTATATTCTCGTGTAAAACGTCCATTTTAATTGCCTTTACACCTTTTGTCTTTACTTCTACCAATTGACTTCTTAAACCGTCCGTGAAATATTCAAGCCATCCCGTCATATCCCAACGGTTGTTCTCTCGTACTGATTGAATAGCGTCGTAATACTTACGGCGATTCTTATCGTAATATTCAGATATTGAGAATAGTCTCTTAAACTCGTAGCCTTTCTGGTAAAGACAAAGCGAGCAGAGTACTCTGGCGGTTCTACCGTTACCATCTAAAAACGGATGAATAGCAACGAATTGATACTGACTAATCCCTGCTATGAGCACAGGTGAAATATCCGAGTCCTTATTTAACCAGTCAACAAATTCTTCCATAAGGCGAGGAACTTTTGAGGGCTGTGGAGGCGTATAAATTATCGTTCCCGTTAGCGAGTTCACCACATAATTCTGAACGCTTCTGTATTTGCCTGGTTCAAGCGTTCCACCCCGAACGTCCTTAACCAACATTTTATGTATCTCTTTTATTAACTCCTCTGTAATCTCTGATTTTTTGCCCATATATTCGGAGACAAAATCCATGGCCGCTTTGTAGTTCAGTAATTCCTGACGGGCATCAGCTCTTATACCCTTTACTGATTTACCCGTGAGGATTCCTTGTGCTTCTGCAAACGTGAGTTGAGTGCCTTCGATATGCGTGGAGTGATGTGCCTCAAGGATAAGTGCCTCACTCTGCATATCCTTTATCCATGCCTCTTTTAATTCCGCTGCGTCCAAAAATCCTCTTGCACGTTCAATTTCAAGAAGGGCTTTGGTTATGCTATTGGAGATTGTAAATTTTGGTTCAAACATTTTACTGCTTCTCTTTTTGTATTGGCATTTTTACCTTCGGCTCTTGCGTGTAAATGTTGCACGCTAAACCTTCTTATAATATGTATATAAATTTTCTTTTTACAAAACACTTTCTTTCTACGAGAAAGAACCTGTGCTAAGAAAGACTGTAATTCTTTTGGTGCTTGAACAAACTAAAATAAATTATTGACACAGATTAACGCAGATTAACGCAGAAAAAATCAAATCCGTGTAAATCCGTTTCCTTTATTAAATGTGGGCAGTTATACATTATATAGATCAAGAAGCTTCATACCGTGGGCATTTTTTTTTCGTGCATTTTAAGCTTACTCTTCGGGCACTTAAAGCAGGGCCTGATTTATGTAAAGCATACTACCTTAAATGTTTTAAAATCTATCTTAAAAGTGAAAGGAAATGGGCGAAATAGAAGCGATATATGAGGACGGAGTGTTGAGGATTGTAAAGCCGGCGAAGATAGAATCTGATGTTGTAACTGTAAGAATATTGAACAAGGACAAGATGCTGACGGAAGAGGATATGAAAGACATTTTGAACGCTATGGATGAAAGAGAGAAGGGACATTATTACAAGTTAAAAGAAGTGTTTGGAACGGCTGCATTATAACGCCATTTGCAAATCTTTTTTAATGGGAAACCCCAAATCTAAATACAAAGGAGGTTTTGTTTTTGTATGTTCGAACGTATCTCGATAGACCCGAAAATTTGTCACGGAGAAACGTGCATCAAAGGGACTCGTATTCCTTTTTTTTAAGAAACTGTTTCAGAACTTCTACGGCTTCACCACTGCCATCAGTTTCTCCAAGAACGAACGGCCAGCTTCGTCCGGGTCAACGCCAATATCGAATATAATACTGCATAGAGTTACTTCGCCAACGGTCAGATTAACTACTTGTGTATCAGTAGAAGGATAAATAAGGATAGCTTTCTGCGTGTTCATGCGTACAGCATACGCGACAATCTGCTGAATGTCCGCCTCTTCTGGACGTTCTTTTCGCTTGTACTTCGTGTCTAATACAGCTAACACGCTATCTGAAGCAACATCTATTAGGACAAGGTCAATTCGGAAAACGAACATGCCATCCTCATCCAAATCTGCTTTATATTGCGTTTCAAGACGTATACCGGTCGGTAAATTTGCTTGCAGCCATTTCGCTACAAAGGATTCAAATAAGATGGGCATATGGAGAACAAAGGGGATGAATTCATGTTCCCCGACTTCTATGCCGGGTCCACAGTGTTCCAGAAAGAACCGGCACAAGCCGTGCATAGGCCGATAGTCATCATTCAAACGGTGATAGAAGCGATTTATACAGACTCGTGGTTCCAGACTCTTAACATCCACAGTACTTGCGAGTGCGCGGTAGGCAGGACGAACCTGGTGTTGCACGTCCACCCTTTTAAGACGAAATCGAGGCAGTTGATAAAGTGTCCACGCAAGAATACGGTTGTCATCCACATTTGGCGTGTGTTCCTCAAATTCACATTCTAACCGTGTGGATCCCCGCATTGCAGCACGTAAGGACGGCATCACCTTTATTTGGCCACGGAGGTATGGTAACGCTTCTTCATCTATTATATAGTCACAATAAAGCCCCTTACGTGCACGGTCCAGCACCCTTTTTGCTAATATCGCGGCAAGGTTCTCGAAAAGGTCATCCAAAGTGTCAACGGTGCACATGCCCTCTAATAATTGGAAAGATTTCAGATCGTAGGCATACTCTAACATGCGGAAGAGGTTGTGGATAGGCACCTTAGGACTGATTCGTATCAGAATATCGTCTGATACAGGAA
>JAUWND010000005.1 GCA_030612835.1 Candidatus Methanophagales archaeon
GCTAGAACGCACGACACGATTGAAAAAGATTTGTATCGCAGAGATAAAAGTCGCTGAGATCTTGTCTTCGCAGACAGGTAACGAAACTCTGGAAGGTTTGGAGAAGGAAATAAGAGCGGCAATCCGTGGAGTTTCTGATTATTTTGTGATAAACAACGACGGAAATGAAATAACAGTAAATCCTCACTCAGAAAATCGAAAAAATGCAAGGCTTCGAGATGGTAAATGTTTGATTTTCACAACGAATTTTGAGAAGAGTGCATCAGAGATCATTTCTACGTATTTTGGTAAAGATGTCATTGAAAAGATCTTCGATTGCTTCAAAAACTGGTTAGATCTGCAGCCGATAAGGCATTTTGGGGAAGGAAATATAGACGTTTATATTTTTATCTGCTATCTTGCATATTTGGCTCTGGCACTGTATAAGCATCATTTAGGCGTTACGGGCTGGGCAGGTGTTAAAGATAGTCTGGATGAACTGGGTGGAATACGAAAAACCACTCTTGATTTTGGAGGAGAAAAATATGACAAAATTTCGGTTCTCACTAAAGAGCAAAAGGAGATTATTGAAAAGTTGGGGTTTGCGGATGCACTCTTTTAGGGTTGTAGCCTATACAACGCTGAAAGTCAGGTTATAATTACAAAAGATGAGCTGAAAGTAGCAAAGAAGATTCTCAAAAGTCTGAAAACCTAAAGAGCCTATACAAATTAAAAACCCTTTTGCAGAGTATAAAAATTATATCTCCATACTGGTAAATCTATGCAGGCGGCGTGATTACACCCATATCACTAACTAAATACTCGTAAAACGCGCTCCCCACCTCAATACTACCCTTGTATTGGATCACTGCATCGTCTGGTTGAAAAGCCATGAAATTAACAAAGCCAATATTAGCAAGATGGATCATATCGAAATCGATGACGTTTTCCGCATTAACGGTAACATTCAGATCGGGAGTTGAGAATACAACCATGGCTGGCCTTTTCCTGTTGAACTCACTCTCATTTATCCAATCAGTTTCTGTAATCGTTATTTCATCGGCTGAATACTCTGCAAGTACCGACCCATTATGCTTGTCTAACAATGTCATGTGTTTATACGCATAATCATCGTAGCCATCATCCAGACCCCTAACGGCATAAGCAACAGCTTGGTAGTTCTCTGTCGTCACTTCGACCCAACTCCAGCCATGCATATCCATTGGCCACGGCCTGCTGCTAATAGGGATCACATGCTCCCTGTATCCATCGGCATCAGTGACATTGTATCTTTTGCCTTCTAACAGTATCGAACCGTGAATAGTGCCATAGGGACGCTCGTATGAAGTAAAGTTAAGAGGATGTTCCACTTGATCAATTATCTCCTCTACCTTTGGTCTGAAGATCAAGTCCATAGCAATATCACCCGATGTGTAATTCAAATTATAGCCCGAGAGTGCAGAGCCATTAAATCGCTTTGCGCCATCCGGGTACACATAGTCCACGTAAGGAGTATGCAATGCTATGTAATTACCGACTGTGGTTTGTGGAATGTAGGTCTCAGTATAATTGAAGGTTGTTGTGCCATTCTCAAAATAAAGACCGTAGAAAGTAACTAGATGCGAGAGTTGTGTTCCATTCAAGCTAACAATTATAGGCGATTCTTGATGGGCCATAGTAACAAAGAAACCAATAACCTTCTCTTCACCTTCGGACGATACTAATGTCGCTTTTCCATTTAGGTACCACCATTCGGCCATAAAGTCAACATTGTAATCTGTCTCTAAGTGCCCACCTTCGGTAAAGTCTGCCATATTTGCAGATGAATCCGCTGATGCGGGCACTATGCACATCACCACCACAAGCAATAACGTTAGCCCTAACAATATCTTACTTGTTTTGTTCATTTTCTTATTGTATATGAAGTATAACTATCTTCTATTAAAGACACTGATTTACACGGACTTACTTAAGTTTGACATTGTTGATCATTATCATCCGTGTCAATCTGCGTTAATCCGTGTCAATAATTTATTTCTTGTGATTTTGTAAAATCTTGATCAGAGGACAGATAAAAGCTTTTCGATTTTGGATGGTTGAACTGCTTAACGGCTGATATTTTCAACCGCTTCTTCTATTACATCGGGTCCGTCAAAAGTACAGAAAGCTAAAATAATTTCTGCTCGTTCGTATGACAGACAAAAGCACCGATGCCCATAGACACTAATCTACTGCCCTTGTACCCCCTATCGCACCAGGGGCCATTGTTTTTCATTTATTATCTCCTCCCTTAGTTTCGATTTTATTTTATCAATTATTCTTTATCCAATCTGCGACATTATCAATAACAATTGGAGCTACATGACCAGGTATGAAAAGATCCGCGGGCGTGGCCTTACCCGTGCCGGGCACGGCCATAAAGAGATGATTGAAATCAGAATAAAGTATATTTTTGAAGCACAGGTTATTTTTTCCTGGCAGACCTTCTATCCACATCTCATAATCTACCATTGTAACGTGGTAATCGCGTTCTCCTTGAAGAATAAGAAAAGGACAAGTCAAATTTCTTGCGGTTTTTACGGGATTATAACCACTTAGATCCGCCCAATACGATTTCGGAGCGCCTAAGAGTATTTCGCCTTTGCTTATGTTAAGTTCTTTCACTTTCTTTGCTTGTTCCCTTAGTTCTTCTAAACTCTTTAGTTCCTTCTCGTCGGTCGTTCCATCCAGAGATGCCAGATACACTGTTTGTTCTAGTATCAAATCCGGTAAACTTCTCGCTCCGGCAGCAAGGAGAATAAGTCCGGAGATATTTTCATCGCGAGCCGCTATCCGAGGAGCGAGATACCCGCCCCAACTATGCCCCAAAACGGAAATATCGTCAGGGTCAATCCTTTCGGTTTCACGAAGCAAATCAACCGCTGCTATTGCATCATCAATTGCCTCATCGTTTACTGTGAAATTATCATTCTTAATCATAGCAATGCATTCTTCTGGATATCGGTAGGTGCGCTTGTCATAGCGGAGCACAGCAATGCCTTCTGTAGCAAGTCCCCAGGCGAGGTCTTTAAAGGGCTTATTGGGGCCTATAGTTTCATCCATGTCCTCTGGTCCTGAGCCCGCGACTAAAACAACAGCACGAAAAGGCCCTTTCCCTTTCGGTATGGTTAAAATTCCCGGCAACTTCCATTTACCTGTGCCAACTGTGCATTCTGATTCCGTGAATGAGTTAGGATCCGCATATTCCGGGGGTTGGTAGATTGGTTGAAAAAAAAGCCCCGCTATCTTTTCATGAATGTCAAAAACGATTTTCGCATCAATGTAAGTTTTGGAAAAGTTACATGTGACAAAAACGATTTCATAGCCCTTTTCCTCGGTGCTACTGATATTCACAATTCCTGTAAACGCACCGTATTGATCAATCAAACCATTCCAGGTTGCATTGAGTTTATCAACGGGTAAGGCTTCCGCCATATCCATGTTAAAAAAACCATGTGCCTTTTCAAATTCACTTTCATTGAGGAGAGTAACAAAGGTCTTAGCTATTGTTTCCAGATTAGACGTAGCTGCTACTTCCGTCACTGATTCACTACTTATGTAGTACTCAAAAGGCGTCAATAATGGATAAAAATCACATTCTTCCTTTTCTGAATCTATGCTATAAGGTCTGTCGCCAATGCCATCTGCATCTGCTCTTCCTTTGTAATCCGCCCAGTAGTTGCCTAAGTAGCTTGCGTAAGTTGTTCTGTTATAAGTGTAGGTTATTTCTTCTGGCGAGTTCCAGATGTTGGTTGATGCATAAGAATAAACATTAAAAGTGTTGTTTATGTAGTTGTTTAGATAGATGCTATTGTTGCTGGAAAAGGAGAGGTGGATGCCGCCATTGCTGTTGTTGCGGACATTGTTGCCCGTTATCGTGTTGTTGCGGGAATCGGAGAGAATGATGCCTGTATTGCTATTGTTGCTGACAGTATTGTTTAAGACTTTACTATCTTCTGTCTTCCATAGTTCTATCCCAACGCTCGTATTGGATAAATCCAGACCTTCTACCGTGATACTAGTGCAATTGACAAGTATTACCTGTCCTGCATCTTCAACCGTATATTCCGAAGCATCTACCAGATAAACAAGAGGCTTACCATTTACTGTATTGTCTTCCACGGTGTTTTGATAGTTTTCAAAAACAAAAAGACCACAATTTACAAATGTATTGCCTGTAATGGTATTGTTGCTGCAGGAATCCCAGAGGCTGATGCCGCCAATGCTGTTGCTTCCGACATTGTTGCCTGTTATTGTGTTGTTGCTAGATCCCCAGAGGGAGATGCCGCCAATGCTGTTGTTGTTGACTTTGTTGCCGGTTATGCTGTTGTTGCTGGAACGGGAGATGCTGATGCCGTTTCCGTTGTTGCAGACAGTATTGTTTAAGACTTTACTATCTTCCGTCTTCCATAGTGCTACCCCAACGCTCGTATTGGCTAAATCCCGATTTTCTACCGTTATATTAGTGCAATTTACAAGTATTACCTGTCCCGCATCTTCAACAGTATAATCGGAAGCATCTTCCAGATAAACAAGAGGCTTACCATTTACTATATTGCCTTCCACAGTGTGTTGAGAGCAATCATCAACACTAATACCCTCATTTACGAATGTATTGCCGGTTATGCTGTTGTTGGTGGAACGGGAGAGGCAGATGCCGTCATCGTTGTTGTCGCCGACATTGTTGCCTGTTATGCTGTTGTTGCTGGAACGAGAGAGGTAGATGCCGCCATTGTTATTGCGGACATTGTTGCCAGTTATTGTGTTGTTAAAAGGGAATAGCACGAAAGAGGAGAGCCAGATGCCGACATTGCTGTTGTTGCCGACATTGTTATCTGTTATTGTGTTGTTGGAAGAGTCGCCGGAAAGGTAGATGCCAACATTGCTGTTGCTACGGACATTGTTGCCTGTTATGGTGTTGTTACAGGAATCTGAGATGCTTATGCCGTCCCCATTGTTGTTGCTGTCATTGTTGCCTGTAATGGAGTTGTTGCTGGAATCAGAGAGGCTGATGCTGCCACAGTTGTTGTTGCTTACTTTGTTGTTTGATATTCTACTGTTTTTTGTCTTACATAACTCTATACCAACGTCCGTATTAGATAAATCCAGATTATCCACTGTGATATTAGTGCAATTTACAAGTATTACCTGTCCCGCATCTTTAACCGTATAATCCGAAGCATCTTCTAGATAAACAAGGAGCTTACCATTTACTATATTGCCTTCCACAATGTTTTGATAGGAATTAAAAACACGAAGACCATTATTTACAAATGTATTGCCTGTAATGGTGTTGTTGTTGCTGGAATCGGCGAGGTAGATGCCGCCATATTCGTTGTTGCTGACATTGTTGCCGGTAATGGAGTTGTTGCTGGAAGAGTCGACGCTGATGCCGTCACTGTTGTTGTAGACATTGTTACCTGTTATTGTGTTGTTGCTGGAAATTACTCTGATCCCAGCACCATTCCACATACTCCCTGAGTTTGTTGCATTGAATCCTTCAAACGTAATCCCATCTGCATTTAAAGTAATCGCACTACCACTGCCGTTTGCATCCACAACAGGATAATCAATCCCTTTTAGTGTAACCGACTTATTAACATACACATGTTCATAGTAAACACCGGAATGTACTATAATCGTATCACCCATAGAAGCATTATTTATCGCTTCTTGTATCACTGAGAAATCCGCTTCACCGCTGCCATCCACAGACCAGTTCGTTGCAGATGCAGTAGCCACAAAACTCAGCACCAAAATCGTAGCACATATGACCAATAGCCCACTTTTTTTATCCATTCTTTCATAGCCCTCTTAACAGTAATCTTCCATTTTTATTTGGTGGTATTAGTATATAATCTGTAGACCTTCTCTCAAATTAGACCATATATTAGACAGTAGTAGAAACGCCATATTTAAACTTGTAGCCATATCTAGGTCATCATAATAAACGCACCCATAATTTCGTTTAATTCTTCTGATTTATCATTGACTTTTGATTTATCCCTTTCACCGACGAAAATGAGTGTTGACACTTTTACGATAAAGCCTGGATTGAATCGTCACCTTCCGGTTTCTCAGACCGGCCGTGTCCTCTATGCTTATATGCCACCATAGGGTACGGTTTAGCGAAAAATTCTATTTATGTGTCCCATGCTGAACAGTCGTCCATCTGGCCCTGAACAATTTTGATATTTCAAATGATATTTCAGCTTATATGATACTCTTGTCCTGGTTGTAAATGACCATATTCGAAGGCTTTTTATAGGTGCATTGTCGTCTAAAGCTCATCGAAAAGATAGCCATTTTCTGCTTTTGCTAACTCTGCAACGCTCGCTTCTCTTTCTTCTCTACCTTTATCTCTTCGATCTTTGTATGCGGATAATTACCGGTTTCGTCCTTCTCCTCCGGTTTCACCATGTCCCATAACGTCAGCAAAGCCACAGTCACACCATGCAGTGCATCCATCTCAACACCAGTTTTTCCAACTGATTTCACTGATACCACTGCTTTTATATCGCGTTCGCCAATAGAAAAATCAACCTTTACGGAATCTATACTTATAGGATGACACATAGGGATCACAGCAGGCGTTTTTTTTACCGCTAATATCGCTGCTGTTTCCGCACATCCAAGCACATTCCCCTTCCTCACAGTACCACTTTTTATCTTCTCTATCGTACTGCTCTTAATTTGTATCCTACCAGAAACTACTGCCACTCTCACGACATCGCCTTTTTCACTTATGTCTATCATACCCGATTGAGTCATAGTCACCCTATACATCAAAGTGGCCAGACACCAAAATATATCTCCAGTCCTAATACTATTACACCAATAGCTATGCCTGCGATCAATATCGTCTTCGGCGACATTTTGACTGCAGATTCTTCTACGTCATAATATCGCATTAAGCCGGCAGAGGACATAAGCCCACGCTCTTCTCCACCACCGCCTCCACCACTACTACCCCGTCCTTCTTTCTTTGCTTTCTTCGCGGTTTTTACTTTTCCCATATTTCACCATTTGTTTTTGCTCTTATATTAAGTTTCTAGAAACTAAAATTCAATCTCCAGTTTCAAACCATATTTCTCAGTTATAATATCCACTCCCGCATCGCCTGATTCTATCGCATCCACATGTAATGTCGCTTTCAAATCGTCATATGTACTTTTTAACTGCTCTTTTGTCTCTTCATCGCATTTTAATAAAATCCGACTTACCTGCGCATTCAACGCCTTCTTGTTAAGTGTTTTATATTTCCTCACTGCCGAAATCACATCCACTGTCTTATCGCCTATCTCCTCTGCTTCTGTGTCAATCATAGCCTCATCCACTTTAGGCCATTTTGATATATGTATGCTCTTACAGTTCTCCCTATCCGCGAAATAAGCGTGGTATATCTCTTCTGTGATGTGGGGCTGTATGGGTGCCATCATTTTGAGCATCGCCAGTAATGAGACATAGAGCGTATATTGCGCACTCAGCTTCGCTTCTCCTCCACGCTCGGGAGTATACAACCTGTCTTTCACTATCTCTAAATATAAATCGCAGAAAGTATGCCAGAAGAAATTCTCCATGTCTTTCTTGACCGTTGAGAATTCGTATGCAGTGAAACTAGCCGTGCATTCTCCGATTAACCTATTCAATTTGGAAAGCAGCCACTTATCCATGAGCTCTAACTCACACCCGTTGTTCAAATCATAGCCTTCCAAATGCAGTAACGCAAATTTGGACGCATTCCATAATTTGTTCACGATTTTCACGCCTCGCCTTATCTCTTTCTCTTCATACGGTAAATCTTCACCAAGCTTGGCTGAGCAAGCCCAGAACCGTAACGCATCTGCCGAATACCGTTCAATAACGCCCTGCGGCTGTATCACATTACCTTTACTCTTGCTCATCTTCGCCTTCTTCGGGTCAAGGACGAAACCGTTGATTATAACATCCTTCCAGGGTATCTGATTCTCATGCAGCAGCCCCTTCACGACTGTATTGAAGAGCCAGAAAGTGATAATATCATGGCCATTGCTCCTCAACGACATCGGATAGATTTTATTGAAAAACGCATCGTCCTCTTTCCATTTAGTTGCGATTTGGGGCGTTAGTGATGAGGTGGCCCATGTATCCAGCACATCCTTTTCCGGTTTGAATCGTTCACAGCCGCATTTTGGGCATTTCGCTATCGGAGGTGCATCTGCTGTTGGGTCCACCGGCAAATCCTTATCGTCCGCAATCACTTCAAAATCGCATTCTTCACAGTACCAAACAGGGAATGGGATACCATAGTACCTTTGTCTTGATATGCACCAGTCCCATTTTAAGCCCTTTACCCAATTATCATATCGCGCCTTCATATACGGCGGATACCAGTTGAGCTCCGCACTCGCATCGAGAAACTGATCCTTCAAGTCTAGATATTTTATGAACCACTGTTTGGTCATGATATATTCTACTGCAGTGCCACATCGCTCATGCACATTAACAGTATGAGTAATCTCCTTTTTACCCGTTAACAGTCCTTGTTCATCTAAATCTGCGACTATTGCAGTTCTCGCTTTCTTTATGCGCATACCCGCGTATTTTCCCGCCTCTTCTTTCATTCTTCCGTGTTCATCAATAACGGAAATCCAGGGTAAATTGTGCGTCTTCCACCATTCTACATCTGTGCTGTCTCCCGCAGTGCAGCACATCACGATTCCTGTCCCGCTCTCCGGATCCACCGCTTCATCTTCCATAATCGGGACTTCAAGCCCAAATAGCGGCACTTCTGCCTTTTTACCGCGGTAGCTCTTATATCTTTCATCATCGGGATGATAGAAAACAGCCACGCAAGCGGGTAAAAGCTCGGGTCTTGTAGTAGAAATCAGCAAATCCGCGCCTTCTAGCTTGAATGTTATGTCATAAAACGATGAAGGTAGGGTTTTATCTTCTGTCTCTACCTGAGCGATGGCCGTGCCGCATTTTGGACACCAAACGGTAGGTTCATGTTTCCTATATGCCCGTCCATTATTGTGAAGTAGGATAAAACTCCTTTGTGACGTCTTCCTGCTCCATTTGTTAATCGTACGATAGGTAATATCCCAATCTGGGCTTATACCCAAACTTTTCCAATCCTCGAGCATCGCCTGTGCCGCTATTTCGCTCTCCTTCAGACAGAGTTCAATAAATTCCTGCCTTGACATCTCCTCTGCCATCTTCCCGGTCTTCTTCTCAACATAAAGCTCAGTGGCAAGCCCATTATTGTCAAACCCGAAGGGATAGAATATGTTTTTGCCCTGCATACGCTGAAAGCGCATTATTGTGTCCGCCTGGATGTATGCCATTGCATGTCCGATATGCATATTACCAGAAACCGTTGGTGGTGGTGTATCTAAGGAATAAATAGGATCTTTACTTTCCGGATCAAACTTGTAAACGCCTTCTGTTTCCCAGAATACCTGCCATCGCCTTTCTGCTTCTTTTACCTCGTATCTTTTGGGGATGTTCATTTTATTTTATTTTATTTCATTTCATTTCATTTTATTTTATTTCATTTCGTTCTACCGATATGTATTGTATAGTTCATACTTTTTTTAAAAGGCTTTAGAGCATAAAATTAATATAAATATGATCCTGAAGATGAAACTAACGCAGATTGGGGTAATCCACACGCCGTATAAGACTCTGAGTGAATGCCCCCACCAAACGTGCAAATCGGAACAGATTGCCGAGATCGAAGTCTATGACGACTACGTGGGTGGCTTAAAGGATGTAGAAGGTTTTTCGCATATCCTTATTCTATACTGGCTGCATAAAGCAACGGGGTACTCGCTCCTTGTAAGAACGCCCTGGGATGCTAAACCACATGGCTTATTTACCACGAGGTCGCCAAGAAGACCAAATCCAATTGGTATCTCTGTTGTTGAGTTAATAGAAAGAAGAGGGCACATTCTGAGGATTAAAGGAATCGATGCAATTGATGGCTCCCCTTTGATAGATATAAAACCCTATGTCCCGGAATTTAATGAAAAAGGGGCTGTGAAGATAGGCTGGCTTGAAGGGAAGGTTTAAATCTGAAAGTTTTATATTTAAATAGATAAGGGTGTTAAACTATTGAGGATATGAGTTTGAGATAGAAATAAAGGGGGTAAGAAAAAAGGGGATATGGAAGTAAGAAATGTTATATTCTCGGTTGTGATGGTCTTCTGCACTTTCGTGCTGACGTACAAATGGCTAAGCCGGTATGGGAATGACCCAGTGATTGTAACTTCTGCTGTGATACTAGCAGCAATGGTTGCACTCTTGTTCTTAAGTGTAGATGAGAAATTAAAGAAGATAGAAGAGGAGATAAGCGAAAAGGAGCGGTCTTTACGGGTGAGTATGCAATCGGTGGAAGTGGAAGTGCGAGAGAAAGTAGACACTGCAACGAGGAAGATCGAAGATGTGAGAGAATCAATAGTGAAGCGAGGATATCGGTAAGATGGAAAATGTGGCAAGAAATAATGGCGATGTTCGAGGGTTTACCATCGCAAAAGAAAGTTATCGAACTATTATTGGCAAGAGGTTTTCAGGTAACTCCTGAAGGTAAAGTTGCCTCGGGCGGGATTGATATACCACATACGCAGATAGCAAGTGAGATAGGTGTGGATAGGCGTGTAGTAGATATGACGGTGAAACGGATACAGAAGGAGCCCGTGTTGACGAATGTATTCGAGAATATTCGCTCTATTGCGTTTCTTGTTGATGTCGCACCTTTGTTAGGGCTCAGCGTGGTTATAATCCATCCTATGAATGCGCGAGAATGTGGGATTCTTAGCGATGTCGCTATGGTGATAGCGAAACGAGGCTTTAGCATAAGACAGGCGGTTAGTGACGACCCTTATTTAACCGACGATCCGAAACTCACGATTATTACCGATAAAAATATACCAGGTGAATTAATAGAAGAGATAGGGAAGCTAAAGAGTGTTAAAGGCGTGCAAATACATACGCCGTTATAAGATAAGTATCGAATTTCAAATGCAGTGTAAGGTAATTAAGATGAAGCATAACAGAAAGGCGTGAACGGTGGCCAGAGGTTATTATTACCGGTGGCGGATGGACTGTGCTGGCCGGTCTGGAGGAAGTGGCACATCTACTTGCGGGAAAGGATGTAAATGTGTATGCGATGCCAGAGGGCACGATTTTCTATCCTTATGAGCCGGTTTTGCGTATTGAAGGCCGCTATTTGGAGTTTGCGAGATACGAAACGCCGTTACTTGGGTTCCTATGTCATGAATCCGGGATAGCAACGAAGGCGGCACGGATAAAGCTCCTTGCGGGAGATGTCCCGGTCATTTCATTCGGTACGAGACGGCAGCATCCGGCATTAGCGGCCATTATAGAGCGATGTGCATATCTTGGTGGTATGGATGGTGTGAGCAACGTTGCCGGTGCTGACAGGATAGGACTAGAAGCAACAGGGACAATGCCGCATTCTCTAATTATCTGTTTTGGCGACCAGAAAGAGGCATGGGCGGCATTTGACGAAGTCATTGCGAAGAAAGTGCCACGAATATGCTTGTGCGACACTTATTATGACGAGAAGACGGAATCAATATTGGCGGCAGAAGCGCTTGGCGAGTCTTTACATGCTGTCCGTTTAGATATAATAGAACGGGACGGCGAGCCATGTGCAAAGAGAGGTAAGCGAGGAAACGGGTGCAGGAGCAGTTAAAAGTCATTGAGAGTGCACCTATCTCGTAATGTTTATTTCGGTCGTAATTGCAAAATGCAAATTTTGACTTTTGCAGTTTGCATTTTAAATTTTGCAATTTAGTTGCCATTCATTGTATCACCTACCCCTGTAATTCCGACAATTCTTCTATCTCTAACCGATCCAGGAGCAGATAAAAGAGTCTCTGTTTGAAATTTGAGTATGCCCCCTTATTCGGCACTACTATTGCTATCTTTCGTTCCGATAACCTTGGATAGGCAGCTTTAAAGACAGCACCCGTTTTCCCTAGCCATCTTGGCATTGCATCTGTTACAAAAACCACCGGAAAGTTCTTCCACTCCCGCGCCTCAAATCTCGATAAACTATCAATAATTACTATATGCACTGTGTCGTGCTCTAAAAGCAGGTCACTTGTAAGAAATAGAAATGTGTCATCCATCTCGAACCCGCTGAAATATCCTGCCGTCTCCACTACTGTTTCGCTTTCTGGTATACCAAGAGTATCAGCAAGTCCTCGCCCTTTCATTCTCTCCCTTGCACCTCTTACAAGTTCTCCTATCTCCTTTTCAAGCTGTTTTTTCAGGGGCATATCTGCGAGTTCTTTCGCTTTCCACGCCCACATCCGCTCTTTTAATTCGCTTTTTTTCGCGTCACTCTGATACAAATCGAGGAATTCCGTTTCATACTTTTCGCCATATACGCAGATTCTATCTCTGATCAATCGCTCTTCTACGGACTGAAAGACAGCAGGAGAGAATATCTCAGAAATATCGGTTTTCAGTATTTCATATTGCGAGGACCCAAGAAGGCCGTGCCTTCCCAGTTCCAAAAGTAAGTATAGCGCTTTTAGTGTCGCTTTATCCTCTTCTTCTACCGCTTTTTCAAAATAGGCCAATAAATCGCCGGGCTGCGGTGAATATTCCGCGGCTAAATCATTGAAAATATCTTCATAGCCGGCCAAGCAAAGATATGCATCATGTGCCCCTATTTTCAGTATCTGTTTCTGTCTAAGCAATTTTAACAGATCCTTGCCGTCTTTTCCAGTCAGTGCATTGAAGTTCTTCACAAGCGCTTCTTCTGTTGTACATCCATCCATAATATGAAATAGCCCTATCAGTGTCTTCACATCCTCATTTTCCTTCACCAAACTCAAAATAGTGTTTTTATATTCTTCAAGAAGCATTTCTTCTCTCTCCTCCGTTTTTGCCTAATAACCTATCTACGAGCCATACTGCATCAAACTCCACTAAATCATCATAATCTTGACCTTTACCCAGGAACAGAATGGGTTTGGATGTAGAATGAGCGATTGAAATAGCTGTTCCGCCTTTCGCATCCACGTCCACCTTTGTCAATATTGCGGCATCTATACCTATATCTTCGTTAAACTTCTTCGCCCTTTCTACCGCATCGTTACCTGCAACCGCTTCATCCACAAATAGCACCATGTCCGGCTTGGCCACGCGGCAGATCTTCTTTAACTGCTCCATAAGATTTATGGATGTGTGCATCCTTCCTGCGGTATCTGCCAGAACCACATCTATCCCATTTGCGCTTGCATATTTATTCGCGTCATATACAACTGCTGCTGGGTCTGAACCATATTGGTGCTTAATCACTTTTAGCCCCAGATTCGATGCATGTATCTCTATCTGTTCTGCTGCCCCAGCCCTATATGTATCGGCAGCCGCAATCACCACTGAATGGCCGGTACCAAGTAATTTCTTCGCCACTTTCGCTATACTCGTGGTCTTACCCGTGCCATTCACACCCACAAAAACGATAGTTATGGGTTTTTTGCCCTTATCTACAAACGCATCAAAATCAAGTTCAGAATCAGCGGAAAAGACATTTAATAGCGCATTCCTTATCGCTTCTTCCACTAATCTCTCTGTATCTGCACCCCATTTCCGTCTCTTACCTACTAATTCGCGTTTCACACTAACTTTTATCTCCTCGGCTACTGAGAACGCAACATCGCTCTCCAATAAAGCCAGCTCCAGCCCTTCCAGCGGCTTTTCCAAATCCTTCTCATCCAAAATAGTCTCGCGATCTAATATCGCCTTACCTTTCTCCTTTAGCTTCGTCCCAATACCCTTTGTTACTTCCTCTTCTACTTCCTCTACCTTTTCTTCCTCTAGCTCTTCGCTCTCATCCTTCGCCTTTATCCGCACCACTACGTTTTCGCGAAATTCGCCAATCTTCTTCCTCAGCCCGTCAAACATTTTTGCTCGCTTTTACTTTCGCCCTTCTCCCTTCTCCCTTCTTATTCTCTCTCAAGTCTAACCTTGCCCGCCCGGTCCGGAAGTGAGTTCTTGCAATCTTGCCTGTAATTTCTGCGCCTCTTGCTCCATTTTTTGCAGTGCACCCGCCATCTCACGCTGTGTACCCTCTAATTGAGTCTTCTTTTCTGTGAGAAAGACAATCGAAGAATCCGGGTCTTTTTCGGCACTTATTCCACCACCTATTGGGACTAAAATCGTATCTATATTGCTGACTGAGACATAGATCAACGAGTTCGCACCTATAGGTACCATAAGCTCGTCCCCCACTTTCAGATTTTTCAACTGTTTTATCGTCTCTATCGCCTTATCATGCTCAGCTAATGCCTGCCCAACAAAGGACAATTCCTGTGTTATTGTCTCCGCCTGTGCCTGATACTGTCGCAATTGTAAAAGCAAAGATTGCGCCTCCGCCTGCATCTCTTGCTCCTTCTCAGTTACCCCTCTCGCTCTTTCCTCCATTTCTATCACCTACAAGATTTATTACTTCTTTCATCCATATAAGAGAATAATGAAGATAAAGGGCAGGAGTATTTCAAAGGGTACAGCCAAAGGGAAAGTATTATTATCAAAGCAAAAGATCTCCTTCCTCGGTGCTGTGGACCCTCTCACGGGCATCATCGTAGATAAGTCACTGGACATCTATGGTAAGAACATAACGAATCGCATTTTGATATTCCCGGGCGGGAAAGGCTCAACTGTTGGCTCTTATGTCATATACCAGCTCAAAAAGCACGGTAAGAGCCCGTGTGCCATGATTAATCGCCGTTCCGATACAATAGTGGCTGTTGGTGCGATCATAGCAGAGATACCCGTGGTTGACTCGCTTGAAATTGACCCGATCGAAGCTGAGCAGATAAAGGATGACATGGAGGTGCTTGTGAATGGAACCGAAGGCTATATCGAATTACCATGAGGCGACATTGGAAAAACAGGGATACCATTTTGTAGCTCCACACAAGCACAGTGCGGTGAAAACATGTTTATGGTTAAGACGGTCCATTAGAGCGGAGGGAAACTGCTATAAGGGCAAATTTTACGGTATTAGTGCGCATAGATGTGTCCAGATGACGCCTTCTATCTTCTGCAACCAGAGATGTATCCATTGCTGGCGCCCTCTTGAGGCGTTTAACATGGAGGAGGAGGCTGTTGCATGGGATACTCCTTTAGAGATAGTCGAAGGCTGTATGAAAGAGCAACGGCGGCTCATTTCCGGATTCAAAGGCTCGTCTAAGACCAGCAAGGCCGCATTTGCAGAGGCCGAAGAGCCTAAACATGCTGCCATCTCGCTCATTGGCGAGCCTACATTGTATCCACATTTACAGGAGCTTATACAGGAATTCCATTCGCACGGGATGACCACTTTTGTGGTGACAAACGGCACGAAGCCCGCTGTGCTGTGCGAGATACACCCGTCTCAATTGTATATATCTCTGAATGCACCCGATGAAGCGATTTACAAAAGGGTCGCACATGCAGACTATTGGGCTCAGATACAGGAATCGCTGGAAGTGATGAAACTGATGAAAGAGAGAACGGTGATAAGAATAACCGCTATGGCAGGGACGAATATGGTAGATCCTGGAGGCTATGCGGAATTGTTAGAAACAGCAAATCCCGATTTCGTCGAGGTGAAGGCATACATGCACATCGGGTATTCAAGAAAGCGATTGAGTAGGGCGGTTATGCCCTCACATACAGAAGTGAAAGAATTTGCAGGTGATATTGCAGAGCACTTGACTGCCTCATGCTGTAACTATAAGATTGTAGATGAATCGGAGATAAGTCGAGTGGTTCTTATATCAAACCTTTCTTCAGAAGTGAAAGCATTGCCAAAGCTATGAAGTCTTCTTTTCTTTATTTAAATCGTCGTCTCTCTGGTCATTCCTGCACATGCTTCATTATATGCGCGATCTCAGGCATGATTATCGAAGTTATGGCTAATCTAACAGCATTTGGCGAGCCGGGAAGGCAGAAAATCGCCTTCTGGGCTATCACACCGGCAATTGCACGGCTCAATACCGCTGCGGTACCAACTTCATCATAACTTATCAACCGGAAGAGCTCGCCAAAGCCTGAAATCTCTTTCTTCAAGAGCATTGATACAACTTCTATTGTAATATCGTTCTTTGTCAATCCCGTACCGCCGGAGGTGATGATGAATTCGGCATCGGAATTCAAAGCTTTTGTTACGCCTTCGTGTATTTTGTCTTCCTCATCAGGCACTATGGTATAATAAACGACCTCATGACCGTTTCCGGTCACAATCTCTTTTGCTATTTCGCCTGATAAGTCCGCGACGTCCGTTTCTCCTTCTTCCTTCTTCCAGTATTTGGAAGTGCTTATCGTAATTATAGCACATTTGTATTGCTTCTTCGCACCTCTTTTATGCTTTGCTGGCGTCGACATTTTTTTTAACGTTTTATTACTATTCTGAATAATCCTGTTCAATCTCAAGATTTTCAAGAACCGCCTTGGCCTCATCTATGATTTTATTAAAATGTCTTCTAATCTCATTTTCCATTCTTCCAATTCTTTCTCCCAGTATTCCCATCCAATCATATCTTCTTCCCAATTCGGACTCTTCTTTTCGATTGCTTTTAAACCGTCCTCAATTGAAACTTTTGTGATAAATTCTGCGTAATTACAATCGTATTTCCTCTCAAATTCTTCAATTTCCCGCTTTGATTTTTCAATTCTCCCCACACATTTATCTATCAAATATTTCCGTATTGCGTCTTCAACCGCAGTGTCAGCACAACCTAAAGAGTTTAAAATTTCCAAATAGTCTTTTTTGATAGTAATTGCTGCCATTCTTTCATCCCTCTCAAATGTTAGATTTAGTATAATGATACTTTATTATTTTCCCGCTTAAACTTAAATAATATATCACCATCACTTCAAATGCAGGTGTTTCAATAATGGCGACTATAACCGGAAAAGTACTTCGAATACTAGCTTTTAACTCTGCGGATGAAACTAAAGAAGTCGTTGATCTCATAATAGCCGATGAATACGATTATACACGGGTATCACTATGGGATGACAAAGCCGAACTTGTGCGCCGTGGCGAGCTAAAAGCAGGCGATGTGTTAAGAATAGAGAACGCTTCTGAAGCTAGGGGTGAGAAAAGGGGAAATGCAGGTAAAAACGCGCGAATTACTAAACTTGCTACGGACATCCATGCGTTAAGTCATGCTAAATCATCGAACCTTACCGTACTCGCAGTTGCGAGACCAGAGAAGGGGCAAGTCTGCATCGCGGGCATAGACAAAAACGGCGAATGGATAAGACCACAAGGCGTTTATGAAACTGACGTTTTCGGTTCTGGAAGCGAAAAATTCAAAACTCTTTGCATCTCGAAAGTATATGTTGATGCGTGGAGAGGAAGACGTCCACGAAAAGAGGATCGTTTTTTTGTCTTTTGTGACGGTCCGGCGCGTGAATTAAACGCGGAAAAGAGACGTGAATTCTTGGATCGTAATACTGACGAGTCCGTAGATGCAGTATTTAAACGAGGGCGGAGTTTGGGATTGATAAAGCCGCGCATATTGCAAGTTTATGAAGAGAGAAAGAAGAAGAAGGGCCAGAAGAGCCATGAGCTATACATCCGTTTCAACTTCAAAGACGCTTCCGGCAGGGTATACCGAAGATGGTCATGCAGATGCAGTGACTTTTACAATTCCTGGAACGAATTGAAGAGGACGCATCGCTGGACTTATGGATGGCGAATGCTTAGATATTTGAGGAAGAATGACACTTATCTTGCTATCGGGCTTACGTATACAGATTACGGCAGTAACCGGCTGGAATATGGTACGTATCCGATGATCGTTGGTGTGCATGTATTAGCGTAAGGCTAATTTGACAAGGTCAAATTACTGTTTCAGCTTCAATATAGTATCACCGAATTCCGAAGGGATGATACCAGTAGCACCCATCGTCTTAGGATGAAGGTCAATTTCAAGCACGGCATAGTCATGACCAAGCCATTTTAACGGCTCGATTGTCCTTGGACCGTTAGTAACCGAGAATATCTCCATTTTTATGTTATACTTCGCTAATGGCACGCCATGCGGAATGCCTAACAGAACTGCGAACTCATAATCTGAATAGAGGTCTTTGATAATAGCAGCAGCTTTATCGCCTGCAACCGCATATTCATCCAACCCACCGATTTGATGGTCTATCTTGATACCGTCCGCAGCTAACTCGTCACGAATTATCGCTGAATAGCCTCGGATCTTTCTCACGCCTACGTTTATATCAAGGTTCGCGATATTAACGATTTGCGAAGCCGCAGCGACATTATTAACAGCCCTTAAAATGTCCGCGAACATGAATGCCGTCTCCTTCTTCGCATTTAAAACGCACACACCCTTTTTTCCCGCGTCTATGAGCTCAAGCAGCCTACGGGCAACGTCTATTTTAGAATCGCCTTTAGAGGGTGGGATAAAGCTTTTGCTTGCTGCTCCTACTTCCTTTTCTAATAACGTTGCCGCTTCAAGCATTCTCTTCTGACGTTCAAACTCATCACTACTGATTATACCCGCATTATATGCGGATTCTAAGGTTAAGATAACGCCTACGGTGTTGTCTCGATAACCCGCATGCACGTCTACCGCAATCACCTTGCAGCCTACGCCACTGTCCACTATCGTCTGAGACAGGTCTTCACCGATGATCATGCTCGCACAGGTGCCCACTACGCCCATCAATTCCGGCTGGAACATCTCTTCTGCCTTTTTCAGTACTCTCACGAGCGCTTCCTGTCCTCCGAACACGAAATTACTCTCGTTCATTGCAGAGGTTAAAACATGCATACCGTCTTCTTCAAGCAGCCGGCTGTGCT
Organism: Candidatus Methanophagales archaeon; assembly: GCA_030612835.1. Taxonomy (GTDB): domain Archaea; phylum Halobacteriota; class Syntropharchaeia; order Alkanophagales; family Methanospirareceae; genus Methanophaga. The sequence goes on from JAUWND010000005.1 coordinate 18,851, forward strand.
TGAAACTGCAGCCCGGTGGGCCATGCAGAATCGCAACGTCCACATCTAAATCACGGAGCGTATAAAGCGCAGCTACTATCGCGCTCGGTCTCGGATGCAGTATCATCTCTTCGCTCATGTCTTGGGGTTCCTACTTTTTTAGCCTTTACTTTACAGAAGAAGTGTTTAGGAAAAGAAAGTTTTTATTCTATATTATTTTAATGGCATAGTCTAAAAACGCCAGGGATTTATCAACGCGGAGATCGCAGAGTTATGGCGCAGAGTTTAAGACTATTTAGGACGCAGATTTACACGGATTTACACAGATTTATTTTTTGTTGTTGGGCTAGGCTATTTTTAACGGCATTGCTCGTTTCATCATATTTTTTGGTAAAGCTTTTTGCTTGCAAAAAGGTTTGTGTTAATCTGTGTCAACAATTAATTTTCTTGAATCGCTCTGCTGTAATACGCTCTAAACGCAGGTAGCCTTTCTTGATAGCAAGGTCTATTATATCGAGCGAATGCTTAGCTTCCTTGAATGGCACACGTCTGAAAAGAAGTGTGAATGTTTCGTCCAGGATATAATCTGTGGTGTAACTCATAACCTCCTGGTCTTTCCACGACGAATAAGAGCTCGTAAGCTCGGTATGCCTTGGTTCACGGTTATTTCCTAATACAATCCAACCCCAGGTGTCAATGAAGAGCTTCAATCTTCCTCTCCGTAGAGTATTTCGTCTATCTTGTGGGCAAATGGCTCAACCGATACCCCACCTATATATTTCAGAAGAGGGTCTTTTTTAGGGTCTAATTCTTCCGCCTTTTCTTCTCTCTGCTCTATTGCCAAAAGATAGCTAACGAAATCAAAGACTTCTGTGAGTTTATCCTCTGAGAGACGCCCTATTGCTTCTTTAACAACATCTTCTAATACTTGCCGTTTATGCGAAGCATTTTTCATCTACCTTCTCACCTCCAATAATCTCATTATGTATCGAGAATTGTCAATATCTAAGATGATGGTTTATCTCATTATAAAGTTGTCATTTTCATTCAAGACTTCGCTACATAAAAGAGAAGGCGGATAGGACGATTACTCTTGCTCAGGTTCGGCAGTAGTTATCTTCAATTAAAGGTAATCTATTGGAGACTATTGTCTGCACAGATGCAAGATTTTGCGAGATAATTCGATTGAACGGCTTTCACGTTATCAATCCAAAGGAAAACGGGAGAATAGCAGGATGTTGAAACCAAGGAAAAAAATAAGAGCGCCATTTAGCCCATCACTGTCTTTCAATTTCCCATAGGTGACATTTCAGGTATTCTATGGAATGTAGTATAAGAGAGCTAACGTAACTTCATACTGTTGATTGGGCACTTTCGATTCGCTTTATCTCTTCTGCTATCTGCTGTTTTTGATTTTGAATTAAAACAGAAATTGAGAGGACATCTTACAGGGGCGACATTACGCTCTTAGCATGGGCAATAACCACGAAGAATCTAATCGAGAGCATGAAGCAGAAGCTTGTGAAATCCGTCTTCGAGGGCGATATATTCTACTGGTGGGAAGACAGTTATAGGGAATTGAAACCCGGTGCTGCTCTTTACAGTCCACAGTATGAGAAGCAAAAAGCTCGCTTTGGCGAAGCCCTTGCTGAGATCATCTTAACGCTCTATAAGTTTGTTAAACGTTCAGGAATATTTTGCAGCACTTCAAGCGGTTTTTGACACTGTAAAAGAGTCGGCATGGCAGGAGGAATATACGACTGATAGAGCAAAGCTGGAACGGAATTTCAAGCTGTATCTTGAAGATAAGGATTGGAACAAATTGGTATCTTTCTTTATGCCTTATGCTGAGCACTTCTTGCTGAAGTTCGAGGAACTCAAAGAGGCTTTCGGTGACGGTAAGCTGATAAAATCGCCTTCTGTTGCAGAACTCGAGGACGCGATAAACGGGCTTGTTTACACGTTGTACGGATTAAACGAAAAGGATGTAGATGTTATTGAGGATTTTTTGAGGCGGTTTTAGCGTTTTGTCGACGTTCTGGAATCGGAATCTCATTTGCTATCATTTCCTTCTGCCACTCCTTTAATTATTCCACCTAAAACCGCATCAAATGTTTTATTAAAATCCGGGAGCTGTTTCAATTGGTGCCTGAGTGAATTCTCCCACGCATTATTAAAATCGCTTTTTCTCGCTATAAGAGATGACGTGTTGATGCTTACACCTTTAAATCGACATTTCTCTTCCAGTAGCTCTACCGCCTTCTCTTTATTGATCCTATTCCATAGATACCACACATCATAGAGGTCCCTTGGTCTCGTTCTTTCAAATAAAGCACGTGTCTTTTCAGCGACAATCTCCTCCAGAGAATAAGCAGGTATTTCCGCTTTGTAATCATCAGAATAAGGATGAATAATGGGCCTCTTTTCTACAGGGAGCTTTATTATTTCCTTTTTAGCGTTTGTAATATCCAGTTTGATTTTTAGTGGGTTCCCAACGTTGCGCATAACCCGAAAATGGATAAAAACCACGTATCCGTTTTCATTCATTCTAAATCACCCATTAGTTTCTCATCCAGGTTCATAATCAACCTCCATTTTGCGTTTTTTGTCCCTTGTGAGACATCGTAGGGTCAAGTAACAGGTAATTCCGGGTTTTGATTTCCGGGAGGGCAATATCTATGGCAAATAAATCGCAGAGATAGCCCAACCGTCTAATCACACCCGAATTATTAAGCTTTTTTGCATATTCCACGAGTTTTTTCTTATCCAGTTCGCTACCGTATTTTAGTGCCTTGGCAACTTCTACCACACCACCGCAATATTGTGGTTTATCAAGGCAATCCAATAAAGTTTTTTCTTTATCTGTGATGTGTATTTGCGTGTTTTCAATCCATTCCTTTCGTATTCCGAAAAACTTCTCTTCTTTTATCCTAACAATCCGGTATCGGACACCAAAGATCTCAGTTGCCTGTTTCTTCTTTCTTGATGTTGTCTGTAAGAAAACAGTATTCGGTATCTGCTCGGTCAAGCCATAAAAATTGAGTGCGCTCCAGTAAGCAACAGAATAAGGATTTACCAGCAAAGAACCAATAATGAATTCATTTAACGTATATTTCCCCTTTTCTGCACCCAGCGGGATGATCATATATTTACCTTTTTCTATGCGTTCAATCCATCCCTTCTTCTCCAGTCGTGAAAGAATTACCCATAACACCTCTTTTTGGATATTTGTCGTACTTAAGACATTCTCAATAGAAAATGTATCCCCTTTTTTTGCCAGTTCTTCAAGTATGCGAATTCTCATTCTTATGCACTATCCTTAACAGTTTTGTTATTGTTGGTGTATGTGATTGAGAGAAACTTCTCACTTCTTTTTGTTATTTTCCATTCCTTCTAAATCATTTCCCACAGTCAGCCATTTTGTTTCATTCCCCTATTCCACAAGTTCCCCCACATATTCTTCCCTCTTAGACCACGGCAGAGGTCTTATTCTGTACTGTTGAAGAGCACTTATTAACTCAGGCTTTATCGGCTGTTCACTATCATTTAAAACCCCATAGGCCGTAGAGTCCACAGGTCTAACATCCTTTGTATCTTGTGCCCATGCAAAGATTAGCATACTTATACTCTGACGCTCTGGTCGATTTATAGCTTTAATAACTCTCTCAGGTCGTTTTTGAGATTCCGGGATCACGAAATCAAAAGACTGGTCAAATCCACTCTTACCTGTAAACTTCACGGAAGGTGTAAATCGTATTCCATGAAGACGAAGATACTCCTCCACATCTTCTTTGAAAATACTTTCCACTATTGGTTTAGCTATTACGAACAGATCGTTTACGGCAAGCATTGCTTGAATTATATTATGTTTCTTTTTAGGGAAATTTTCAGTTCTTGCCTCTACATTAATCTCATCTCCTTGAAGACGGACACCAAAACCATTTAATATTGTGTGTAGTACCTGTTCTCTTTTCCCTGGGGCAATCTTAAAACCACTCAGTTCCAGGTCTCTGATTGTATATCCATCATCTGTAAGAATGAGTGTATCTCCCGTCCTTTTTACATATATCTGTAAATGGTCATTGTGTCGGTCGAGGAAGGGTGTGGTGATCTCACAAAGGCCTTCTATATCCCTCACACTGATTTTCTGCTTGAACCATTCTATATATGTATTAACCAGATCCTGACATTCGTTAAAATTCATTCCATGTTGGCCTCCAGTATATTTTAGGTGCTACAACAACATTAACCTTCCGCGAGCCTTGAGAAAGAGGATAAGCTATTGGACATCTACTGACCAGACTTTTCGCCAATTGGTATATCTTGGACAATGAACGACCACCATCACTCTTGACGCCTTCATTTTAATCGACCAACGGCTCAAAGAGAAGCTTTTAGGGGGGATGTCCGACAGCCTTCGAGAGATAAATGACAACCGACAGAAACCTTGAAAGGAAAAAATCCAATTCCTCAATCAACCTTTTACCGCTTCGTTAATAGCCGAAAAGAGTCGTTAACAGCCCCATGAGAATTGCAATGGTTAATTTGACAATGTCAAACTAATCAAAAGTTCCTATTCGGGGAATTTCCCCACTATAAAGGTTATAGGGCAACGCCATAGGATAGCCTTATACAGGAAATCCGTACGTGTGGTTCGATGAGGGGGTGGAGGTCGTAAGACCTCCTCCTACCCTACTGACTGCGACATAGCTAGTCCTGCGTATTCTTGTGGAGTATAGCAGGTATTTTTCACGATAAATGAATGGCTGGTTCTTACACCATTTATATGAAGTATTAAAGGCTCTGAGAATAGAATTTCTCATCCATTGCAATGATACACGCTAAAAGCTCGTGATTGACAATTTCACCTTTTGCATAACTTGCTGAAATGTCCATTAAATCACTTTCCTTCCCTAATTTCTCATACACCGCAACCGCCGCTTGTCTCACATCTTTATCAGGGTCATTGAACATGGATTTTACGTCTGGCAGGTCTTCATGGGTGACTGATTTTTCATACACAGCAACCGCCGCTCCTCTCACACTTGAAATTGGACTTGATAATGCTTTTTGTATGATATTTTGATAGACTTTTTTCCCATCTTCTTTTATCCACCATAATGCAGGTCCATTTTCTGCTAAATAGCTAAAGATCAGTAATTCCTTTTCCTGAATTGTAGGCCTGATAGAATCTCTCAATGTATATAATAGAGTCATTTCGTTGGATTCAAGAAGGGAAGGTGTGGGCATGAACAGGTAATGCTGTGCCTTTGTGCGTAAGATGTCCCGCACACTCCTGATTGTACGCTCGTCATCTTCGATCATCTCTTCCACTCTTAAAGCAAGATAATCATGGATAATTTCATAGTTCTCGTTTTCAAGATGCCTTATCAGTCTTTTGTCAACTAGCCCATCAAGTAATTCCTGAAGCTCATCACCATAAATGTCGAGGATGTGTTCAAGTTCATTTTTTGATTTCTGTTCTTTTGCACCGTCTCGTACAAGTTCTTTTAATATTCGCTCTGCATTTTTCCTTTTTGCTGAGGTATCATCGCCAAACTCATTCAGTCGGTTGAGAAGATACGTTCCAATGATGTTATCAACGCTGATGGCTTGATTTTGATACAGATCTTCGGTTATGATGTTATTATCATTGGACTTTGCAAGATTGATGAGGCTGCTGGCGACTATTTGAATAAAAGGCGGATAAAATCTGCCATGCACCGATTCTTTTTTCAGTTCATGAACGATCCTAGTTAATAGTTCATCAGTAATTCCTACGGTATTTGTCTCAAATATATTTCTGATGACTTCGCCAGCAATCAGTGCATCAAGCCCGAGAAGAGAAGATCGTTGTGAGTGCGTTATCCCGGCATTGGTGAGAAAAGCATTTATTTCCGGCTCATAATCACCCCTGTAAGCTATAAGAACATGGATATTTTTGAATGTCCTGCTGTAAATATGTAATAGTATAGTCCCGATTTCTTCTTGAATGGGCTGTGGTGATCTGACTACATCTTCAAATTGGTCAATAGCAATAATGGTTTTTTTGTTTTTCTCCGATAATTTCTTAATGCTTGAGAGTAGATCATCAGAACTCTCATTCATATATGCATTGATGTCTTTCAGAACACCGCCAACCGGATTGGGGTTCAAAACTCTTGTCCATATATAATTCCAGCCCATTTTCTCGAGTCTTGGAAATAAGCCGGCACGTATTAATGAGGTTTTTCCTATTCCCGAGTTTCCGATAAGTAACGAAATATTCTTCTTCCCATATATCATTTGGTGCAGTTGCCTGATTTCTCTCTCTCTCCCTTTAAAAATATCTGCATCATCTTCCGTATAGTAATCCATCTCAAGGATGGTACGTGCACTTCCCTTTTCTGCTTCCCACCTCATTCCACGATCATCGCAAGAATACTGTATTTCATATGGGTATCCATGTAACCGCAAAACGGGAGCTACCGCTTCAACTTGATCATGCATCATGGATACTCCCTCTGCAATAATATCAATATCTTCAGAATTCTCTGGAGTAGCAGTGAGTATAAATTGAGAATTACCTTTAAAACCCCATCCCTTCACCAGTCTTCTGAATTTTGTCTTATCATCCTCTTCTTTAGCATCTCCCACGTTGATATGGGGAATTCTCGAGTCATCCGTGTGCAAAACATCCGCCAACCTGAATAATGCTGAAAGAATCTTGACATGAATATCTTCGTTTGCTATTGTGTATATTTCAGGAGTTTCATCGAAGATATGATCAAGATCATGAGAGCCAATGATATAACTAAGAACTTTTCCTTCCGGATCGCTGACATGATATTTTTCCGGATGGGAATAAATATCTTTCATTACCACTGATGCGTGATTTTCCTTAAAATCATCAGATTTTCCTGCATCATGGTAACATGCAGCAACCGACAATAAGAATAATTCAGTAGGAGAATAGCGGTCATGTTTTTCTTCATCAGGTATGAGTTTACCTAGATTTTCTTCTACAGTTAAGCAATGCAGGGTACCTTGCTGATGATGTTCTTTAGATTGCTGTCGTTCTTGGAGCTCGTGCGCTGTGCCCCATAAGCTCAATAGTCTGGCGTCGAGCGTCGGGTTCCGTTCCTTTAAAACATTTCTTATTGATAGCTTTCCTTTCTTTCGATTATTCATTCGTTCGTAATTCTTTATATGATTAATAATTTTTATTAATTTAACGTTCCAGACCTTTATAAAGTTACACCTGGGGACAAAAGCAATAACAATTACAGAAGATGCGTATAGAAGGTCAAAAGTGGAAAAGATGGAAGGGAAGAGCTTCAGCGAGCTTATCCATTGGCTTACCGATAAGAACAGGAAAGTTTCAGAGTATAAATAATCATGTCCTTCGCTGTTTCATGTGGGTAGATGTGGTTAGGATGCTGTCAAACAATATTGAGTCGCCCATACAAAATAGCGAAGAGCCAATAATAAATCAGATCAAGGAGAAAGATTAAAGCAAAAATGTTAACAGAGACTATTGTTGACAGGTTCAATAGAGAAATCAGATTTACAAGAGAAAGGTGGGACTACATTGTTTCTAAACGCCCTATAATGAGTGAATACAAAAATCAATTCATAGATACGATAAAAGAACCAGAACTCATTAAAACGAGTGTGTATGACCCAGAAGTAGTTTTATATTACAAACACTTTAAAAATATATTAGGTGGGAAATATATGGTTACCGTGATAAAAATGAATACAGACCGATTTGTATTAACCGGTTATATCTCAGACAGGATCAAAGAAGGTGATGTGATATGGAGAAAAGATTGAAACTGTGGTACGATAAAGAAGGCGATATCCTGGAGATTTCTGCTGGTGAACCCCAAGAGGCAATCTCAGAAGAAATTGGGGATGACGTAGTCCTACATCGGAACTTTAAAAAAGAAATTGTTGGTTTCACAATACTAAATTTCCGAAGGCGGTTCGAAAAAATGGGGAGAGAAGACTTGCCAATAAGCGTTGAATTTTTTGCGCTTTCAAAAACGTAAAAAGCTTAAACTCGACATGAAACGGATTTTCTTTCTTTGTTTGTAAGATAAAGAAAGTTTGCTATAATTCATTAATGAACCCGGTTAGTACAGTGTTAATCTCGCTGAACATATTCTCTTCTTTACTAAATCGTTTTACAACCACTTGTAAACCCTGGAATAATCGGTTTGTGTTATACCGTTTTCCCGTGACTATCCTCTTTATATCCGCTTTTGATACACCTTTATAGCTGTGAGCGTCAATACTTAATTATGTATTCAGGATCGAATTGATCGGTAACGAAGAGAAAGACTTTATTTGCTTTTTCTTTAAATCGTTCTAAGAAGGGAGATGCGAGTTCAAAACTCAATCGTTGTTTATATCTAAGTAAAGCCCTCTAAAAACTTCTTTTTTCTGCTTTTTCATTTCTGATAAATATTCATATGCGTCTTTTGACGTCTTAAGTCACACATATTTTATCTTTCCGCCATGAAATATTTTGATACTCAATTTTATCCTAAAATCTCGTGATAATCTGTGTAATCTTGTGGTCTTAATAAAAATAAAAAGAGGGTTTACACCCCCTCACTCACTCACTTCACGTACAGTGTTCCTTTAGCCTTCTTCGCAGTCATTGCGAGATCGCCACTATATTTCTTGTATTCCGCACCGTCTATTGATTCCGTACCTTCCAACTTAAAAGAAGGCATCATATCCCGTACAGTACCCTTCACCGTTATCTCACCACTCGTCATATCCGCACCAGGCATAACGGCATCGCCCTCTATCACTATTTTACCGCCGTGCATGTTCAAGCCCGCAAGCATTCTCGCATTTCCCTTTATCACTATCTCGCCACCACCCATGTACTGCCCGACACACTCATCGGCATTGCCGCCAACCGTCACTTTTCCGCCTGTCATACCTGTCGTCTCGCCCCGGTACATAGCACAGAGGTTAGCCGCAGCATCTCCGTCTATAACCAGGTCTCCACCGTGCATTTCACGACCTGCCCAGCAATCGGCATTACCCTTTACGGTTATTTTACCTCCGTTCATCATCGCACCGCAGTGCATGTCCACATCACCGTTAGCCTCTATCTCGCCTGCGGTCATACCATCGCCTATCCGCTTCACACGAGACAAATCGCCATCCAGCACGATCTTCACCTCGTCCGCACTACCGGCAGTCCCATCTACGCTCACATCGAACAGATCGCCCGTATTCTCTTCTTTGTTGCCCCACCAGACAGTAACCGCCTTTATCTCCGCTTCCGTCTTACCAAACAGTTTATCTGGAGTCAATGAATCCACCTCAACGGGTATCTTCGCAACTCCGCTCGTAACTTCACTCTTTAACTTCAATTTTATCGTCTGCATTTTTTTTCTTTCCTCCCTCTTAGCCACGCATTTGCGTTTTTATCTCATATGGATTCGGTACGTAAGCGTCCTGCACAGGATAATTATTGAGGGTCACCGTGTAGTAATGGTCGAATTTGTCTTTTAACTTGACCATCATCTCATCCGTCAGCTTATCGTCACATTCCGGCGTCACGAAGTACGTCTTTCCATCAGGTGTCGCAACCACTTCGCCGTCCTTTACCACTATTTGGCCGTCTTTTATCGTGTATTTCGTGTTCAAGAACGCTTTCTGTATCTTACCTGCATCCGTTTCTTCTGGTGACATATCATAAATTGCAACGTCACCGTCCGCACCAACACCAAGATGTCCTTTTCCGTGCTCATGCAATCCCAACGCCTTCGCAGTCATACCCCTCGTTATTATCGCTATCTCATTTAAGTCGTACTCACGGTCTATAGAAGGCAGCAGCGCCTTATCGTATATTACCTTGTGCATATCCGCCGACGACTCTTCACGCCTCTTCTTGCTCATCAGCATCGAGATAAGGATCGGATACCCAATGAACGGTCCTGCATTTGGATGGTCGGTCGTAAGCGCAATCTTCCACGGGTCTTCAACCAGCAGTGCTAATTCCATACCTATTGCCCACTGGATAGTATTTACGGGCGATTTACCGGAATACAAAAACGGTGTTATTCCCGAACCCGTCTCAAGCTCGACATCGTGGTTCGTCCATTTCCGGCCCGTTATCTGATACAAACTGTATTCCATCGGACCGTCTGCGGTCATTGTCGTTGTGTCGCCCAGTATCACCGAGCCGATGTCAATAGTCGCATGGTCGTTTTGGTTTATATAACCAGCAATTGCATCCGCCTTCGACTCGAAATCACCCCAGTTCGTACCGCCGTAAGAATGGAACTGCGTATGTGTGGTATGCATAACCTGACGATCTTTAACAGTGTTTACGCCTTTCACGAGGTCATAAGTCTCCTTTGTTATCTCAAAGTTCCCCGGATGACCGAGCATGTTCGTATGCACGTGGATAGAATGCGGCATCTCTAACTTCTCATTCGCTTCTGCTAAACCTTTTATTATCTCTGCCGGTGTAACATCGAACGTAGGCACGGTATCATTCAAACTGCAGTTCTTTCCCCAGCCCCACATCTCCGTTCCGCCTGGATTCACGATTTTCACGCCGAAGCCCTTTGTTGCTTTCATTATCCATGCAACATACGCAGCAAGCAGGTCCATGTCCCCGCCATTTACATATTCCATTGTCATCCAGTTGTTGTCAAGGAGCGGTAATGCAGCATTATCCAATATCGGAATGTCTACCAACTCTTCATGCGTATGTCTTGCTGCAAGAGGAGGCATTGCCGCTTCCATCACGAACGTATAGCCCATCTTCGCATACCGGTAACCGATAGCGAACGTATTCGGCACCGAATAACCAGATTGCATCCGGCAAACCTTTGTCTTCGCTTCTAACCCTTTCCTACCATCTTCTGGTCGGAACAGCCGTCCCGAATTGACTTTACCACCTGCAATGTGCGAATGAATGTCTACACCTCCAGGCATTACCACTCGGCCCTCGGCATCTATCACCTTCGGATTCGTTACCGATTCAACTACTTTACCGTCACGAATGCAAATGTCCTTCTTCTCGCCCTTCACACCATTTAGCGGGTCATAAACCACTCCGTTCTTTATTAATACTTCTGCCATTTTAGTTGCCCTCCTTCTCTTTTATCGCACGCACTTCGTCCAGTATCCGCTTCAGTATCGCCTCATCCTCTGGATATTCCGAATCAATTAGCTTACGCAGCCGTATAGGTATATTATCCATCCGGTAGACGTTCCCCTCCGCTTCCACACCACTTACCGCAGCCGGGAAGACGACATCTGCAAATTCGGTCGTCGGATTCGGGAATGGATCTATCTGAATGACCGGAATCTTAGCGAGGTGCTTTATTGATTCACCCGGGAAATGCGCGCCTGGGTCCGAGGCGATTATCAATGCCGCATCACACTCTTGCCGGATTAAAAGGTCCGTAGCCGATAGCTCACCCGGGTTGTACCATGCGTAACCGCGAGTTAAGTCAACGGCAAATGGAAATCCTGTCTCCCACGTGCAGACCTGATTGATCCCTGCTACGTTATAATGCCCTCGCATTGGCGTTATAGTGAACTTGGTGTGCGTATGCGCTGCTCGCGTCATTTGTATCGCATTCACGATATTGTTCTGCCTTGCTCCAGTGTGCGTCACACCCATCCCGAAGAAAGTTGCCCCGAACTTCGCGCCTTTCATCATCTCCGCGGTCTCTAATAAGTCCTTCTTCGACACACCGCCTACCTCGTCCGGTACTACATCTGCATGCCCGTACAGAATAGCCCTTAACGCAGAGAACACTAGATAATCTTTACCTTGCTCTATTTGTAAGAATACATCCGCCATCTTCGACGTCTTTGTCGCCCGTACATCAACCACGACAAGTTTCTTCGCCTTTTTGCCCTCTTCTGTCCAAAACCCCTTTGAAACATAGGAGTATCGCTTCATGTGGTTAGCATGCGCCTCTGCAGGGTTCGCACCCCAGTATATAATGACGTCTGCACGGTTCTTCACCTCTCCAAGCGTACATGAGGGCAGACCAACATCTTGAATCGCCAGCACGGAAGGGCCGTGACATACTGAAGCCGTATTATCTATAACGGCTCCTAGCTCCTCTGCAAGCTCGACACCTACTTTATCCGCCTCACAAACCGTAGAACTCCAGCCATATAGTAGCGGTCTTCGCGATGCCGCTAATATCTCTGCCGCCTTCTTTATCGCTTCGTCGTAAGAGCAGTCCTTGAGCTCCCCATTTACTCTTATCGCAGGGCTCTTTATCCGGTTGTGTCCCATTAGCTTGCTCTTCCCTACAGAACATGCCCCCCGCTTCACCTTCGTCACTTTGTTATCTTCTACTTCTACCACTATATCGTCGCATACACAGCCACACAATGAGCATACAACATCCGTAACTTCTACCATTTTTCCTTTTCCTCCTAGCCCATATACGTCTGCATCAGTTCTTTTACATGCAGAACTTTCTCGCCTGTCTTCTCTATCTCCGCATCTATGCCCTTATACACAGGCATACCAGCACCATGTGTATCTCCACTGACGACAGCATTTGCCCAGGGTCCCATCGGCATAAAAGCTATCCCTTCCGGAGTTCCCCCATCTTCTTTCGCTTTCACTATCACTTCGCCATAACTCGTGTTCACCTTCACCGACTCATCAGCAGCCACACCCAGCTTTTCCAGATCCGCTTTGTTCAGATCACATCGTGCCACTTCATCAAAATACTCTTCCGAAAGTTTGCTGTCCAAATTTCGACCTTGAACAGTTGTTCTTCCGCTTATCAAATTCACTTTTGTTCCCATTTTTATCCACTTATATCTCGTACAAACGAACATTTAAATATATCGGAATTTTCCTCGATACTTTTAAAGTCTATACTTTCTACTTTTAATACCCCTATTTATAATGGTGATAGGATGGCGAGTCATCCAACTTGTACCATAAAGAAAGAAAGAATAAAAACAATGACAGAAAGCGAACCAATGAGAATATTGGAACGGAATGTAGAGGAGCTAATAACAAAGGGCGAGTTAGAAGAGGTATTGTCGTCAAAGAAGAAGCCAAGAGCGTATGTAGGCTATGAGCCAAGTGGTCGTGTCCACATCGGACATTTACCTATACTAAACAAGCTGAAAGAACTGCAACGTTTCGGCTTTCACATAATCGTGCTCCTTGCTGATCTGCATGCGTATCTAAACGAAAAAGGTAGCCTGGATCAGATACGGGAGACAGCAGAGTATAATAAGCGCTGTTTCGCCGCTGCTGGCTTAAGTGACGAGACGGAATTCATTTTTGGGTCTTCTTTCCAATTGGACAACGAATATATGATGAATGTATTAAAACTTGCCACAGTGACGACGGAAAAGAGGGCGAAGAGGAGTATGGACGAGCTCTCAAGGAGCAAGGAAGACCGGAAAGTGTCTCAGACGATATATCCACTGATGCAAGCAGTGGATATAGCATACCTTGATATAGATGTAGCAGTAGGCGGGATAGACCAGCGGAAGATACATATGCTTTCGCGCGAGAACATACCGAAATTAGGCTTCAAAGCACCTATTTGTATCCATATGCCGCTATTAATCGGATTGGATGGAGAGAAGATGTCCTCCTCATTGGGCAATTACATTGCGGTGGACGAGCCTGCAAAAAGCGTAGAGAAGAAGATAATGAGCGCTTTTTGTCCTGCCAAGATCGCAGAGGGCAATCCCATACTGCAAATATACAAGCATACGATATTTCCCGCTGTAGATAAAGTGACAATAGAAAGAAAAGACAAATACGGTGGCAATATAACTGCTAATAGCTACGAGGAGCTCGAACTCGATTATTTACACGAGCGGGTACATCCGTTAGATGTAAAGACAAATACAGTGCGGTATTTAAATGAGGTTTTAGCGCCTATGAGGGATTTGAAATAACCGTGAAAAAAATTGACAAGACGGTTATTTTCAAATTTAGTTTATAAGGGCCTAGGAAATAATACGTTAATATCCTAATCGGAGAGGTCAAATGCATTACATAATTACAGAGAAGGGGACAACAGCAAAAAAAATTGCGGCCATTCTATCGAATGGTAAGGCTAAGAAGAAAAAGATTGGTGGTATAGATGCACACGAGTTCGATGAAAAGGTAGTTATAGGACTGAGCGGGCATGTCTTTCGTCTTGACTTCCCGGATAGCTATAATAATTGGAGCAAAGTGGATCCTTACAAGCTGATAGATGCCAAAATAGTTACTGTTGCATTAAAAAAGGATATAGTTAAAACGCTGGGTCAGATAGCCAAAAAAGCCGATTATATTACCATTGCTACTGATTACGATCGTGAAGGGGAGTTAATAGGCGTTGAAGCGCTCAACAGTATCAAAAAAATAAACCCTGATTTGGAGGTTGACCGGATGCGATACAGTGCGATAACAGAGAAGGACATAAAAGATAGTTTTGCGGCAAGAAGTGAGGTAGATTATAACTTAGCGGCATCCGCCGAAGCGAGACAGATAATAGACCTGGTCTGGGGTGCATCACTGACAAGGTTCGTATCCCTATCTGCAAATCGATTGGGAGAGGACTTCTTCTCTGTTGGACGTGTGCAATCCCCAACACTTGCGTTACTGGTAGAGAAGGAGAAGGAGATAGCTAAATTCGTACCGCGTAAATATTGGGAACTGCATGCGAAATTAAAGACAGAAAACGGTGAGATTTTTGATGTAACACATAAAACAGGTAAATTCTGGGAGAGGGACGAAGCGGAAGTGGCAAAAGCGAGAATAGAAGCCGCCAAGTCGGGTTTTATTCGTACGCTAAAGACAAAGTTACGGGTTGAGAAGCCGCCTGCGCCTTTTGATACTACCAGTTTTATAAGTGCTGCATCCGCTATAGGCTATACTCCGAAGCGTCTAATGGCTATCGCAGAGGGGTTATACCTTGGCGGACTCATCTCTTATCATCGTACTGATAATACCACATATCCCGACACGCTTGATTTAAAGGCGTTAGTGCAGATGTTCCAAAAGCACAAAGAATTTGGTAAGCATGCCAAGTTGCTACTCACGAAAAAGGAATTAAAGCCAACTGCAGGTAAAAAAAAGACCACAGACCATCCACCTATACATCCAGTCGCAGAAACAACAAAAGATAAGCTAGAGAATGCCGAATGGAAAGTCTATGAACTTGTAGTTCGGCGTTTTTTAGCTACACTCTCGGACGCTGCGAAATGGGAAGATACAAATGTGACGGCTGAGATAGGCGACGAGCCATTAACAGCAAAGGGTAGGCTACTGAAGGAGCAAGGTTTCCTCGCTATATATCCGTATCAGAAGAAGGAGGAGCTGGTAATACCACAGTTAAAAGAGGATGAGAAAGTAGATCTTGAGCATATCGAGCTTGTAGAGAAGGAAACGAAACCGCCAAACCGGATTTCACAAGCGGGACTAATAAAGAAGATGGCGGACTTGGGGCTAGGCACGAAGAGTACGCGACATGAGATAATAGGGAAGTTGTATGATAGAACATACGTGCAGGGCAACCCGGCAAAACCAACGGAGAAGGCAGTTGCGCTTATGGATTCATTAGAGAAATATGCCGCGCTGATAACGAAGCCGGAAATGACAAAAACGCTCGAGCTGGAGATGGATGGGATAAGCGAGGGAAAACGGGAGAAGGACGATATTGTGGACGATTCAAGAGATATGCTGAGGGCTGCATTCAAGGAGATGGTGGCTAACCGGGACGAGATAGCAAACTCGCTTAAAGATGCTTCAAAGGATTCTAAAATCGTGGGTACATGTCCAGAATGTGGTGCAAATCTCTTCTGGGCTACTTCGAAACGGAGGAAAAGATTCGTTGGTTGTACTAATTATCCTACATGCAGTTTTTCACTGCCTCTGCCGCCTGCCAGTTCCGGGAGACTGATAGTGACCGAAGATAAGTGCGATGTGCATCCTACTTTGTTTAAGTTGAAGATAATAAAAAAGGGTGCGCGCCCCTGGGATTTCGGCTGTCCATATTGCAATTTCTTAGCGTGGAAGGATAAAGTAAAGGGCGAGAAAAACGGTGAGAATTGACAAGTGCCTCAACTTTTTTTTTTTGCACGCAAAAAGTTTCACTTAATCGCGACACCAACTGCACGTTTTATCAATAAGCCTATTTCGTCAATAGCATCCACCATCGGCCCTTTCTTATCGGGCACTTCAATGATAACCGGGATCACACCACTTTTCTTCGCATTTATCGCCCTTATCTTCTCTTTGTTCCGAGCTACGGCGGCAATCCTTTCGCTTATAATTACAACAGCAACCTCATCTCGTACCAATTTATCTAACACACGAGTAACATCCTCATTGTCCGTGGAACATTCATGCACTTCCGTTACTCCCGCAAGCCGGAAACCACTTGCAGTCTCAGAGTCACCAATTACTGCAATCATTTTTCTGTAAAGAGCGTTTTCATTATATCTTCCCTTATACTGGCAGAGTATCGAGTCATACGCTGTTCAAAAGTATTATTCACCTCTATTTTACCTTCTTTTCCTCGCACTATGACTCCACCTGCGGACTTTATCCTTTCACTGGATAGCGATAAGTTTACAGGTACAGTCATATCCTGGCTTAGTTCAGTAGATACTTTCTTAAGTATAGATTTGTCTATGTAAGACACATCCTCCTCGCAAATCAGTGCTTCCAATTCATTGTCTGTGCCACCACCAGCAATTAGACTTATTGAAGCGTCCTTTATCAAACCAGCCATGATATCAGAATACGAAACACCTTTGAAACCTTCTTCTTTTACTTTCTTTATCCTTTTCATTGTTTCCTCTAACGCCTTCTTTGTCATCTCCTCCTCTGCATTCCATTTAAGCTTCCTTGCATTCAATCGCGCGGCTCTAACCATCCGCTCTTTCTCCTCCAGACCTCTCGCTTCCTCAGCCACACTAAAATCCTTTTTTCGATCTTCTATCTCTTCTCTCGCTTCACTAATCAGCTCACTCGCCTTCGCATCAGCTTCGCTCACTATCTTATCGCGCTCAGCATTTGCTTCGTCTTTTATCCGCCCCTCTATCTCATTCACACCCAAGCGAATCACCCCAACCCCAATATTTTTTCTAACACTATGTTTGCCGTGTTCTCGATATTAGATTCAGCAATAGATCTCAACTTATCCGCCTCGGCCTTCGCATTTTCCATTAGCTCTTTCTCTTCCTCTCCGCCTTCCTTCGCATACTTAGCGGCAACCTCAAAGGCGACGTTCTTCTCATCCACACGTGCTGCCTCTTTTTGCCGCTTTACTTCTTCCTCTGCCGTCCTTGCTATCTCTACAGCACGCTCTTTGGCCGCTTCTATCTGCTTCTGACCTGCCTCTTCCCTTTCTCTTATAAACCTTAATGCTTCTACTGCCATTGTATATTCTTCTATAAGATGATGACTGTATTATAGCTTTTTAAATGTTTCATTTATATTTATTTATCCTTTTTAAAAGATAGTTAAACTCGTTCTTTCTATTCTATATAAGAATACTAAAAAAGTTAGGTTAATTATGATACCGAAAATAAGTTTCTCCTCGGTAGATGCGACCAGTAACCCCGTGGAGTGGATGTATAGATTAGAAGATGCAGGCTTTCAGGGCTGGGAGATTGTGGGCGAAGGCCCGCAGAAAGTGGAAGGCAAATTTAAAGAGCGGGTGAGGGAGCTAAGCGAAACGACAAATCTCACCCTTTCATTACATTCCCCGCTCTCGGATATTAACATAGCAAGTGTAAACGAGCGGATGAGGGAAGAGAGCATAAGGCAGATAAAAGAGTGCATAGATGCGGCATACGAGTTCATTGCAGATATATGCGTAGTACATCCCGGTCTTTTCTCGCCATTGACCGTGCAGATGCCGGAAAAGGCGTTCCAGAAAGCGATTGCAAGTCTAACAACAATATGTGATTTTGCTGCGGAACGTGGGTTGCGAATAGCATTAGAGAATCTAACATCGGCGAAAATGCTTATGGGTCGGGATTCGGAAGAACTCAATCGAATAGTGCGCGGTGTGAATGCGGATAATCTTGGACTCTGTCTTGACGTGGCGCATGCAAATACGACAAAGACGCTAGACGAATTTTTAAATAAGAAGACGACGGCTGTAGAGATAATACACATGCATGCAAGCGACAACTTTGGCGCTGATGACCTGCATTTGCCATTGGGCGAGGGCAACCTGGATTGTAAGAAGGTGTTTGCAGGGATTAAGGACTATGAATATCGCGGGTTAATTGTGCTGGAATTGTATACCTTAGAGGGCGGGACAGAGAGCTTAGCACTCATACAAAAGCTCTTAACATGATGTCGAATTGAATAGTGATGTCGCAACGGTAATAGCAAGTATTATTATTGCAGTGCGTGCTCAACCCTTTTGGTTTTTAGCCATTAATTAGATAAAATATTTATGATTCATAGTTATAGTATGTCAATATATCAGGAGATAAGAAAGAGGCGATAAAAATGAGTGCAATATTGCGTGTTCATGGGCTTTGTAAGCGGTACGAATTGTCAAAGATAGATAGAGATCTGGTAGCGCTGGATGATGTATCTTTTAAGTTAGAAAAAGGCGAGACGCTAGGGGTAATCGGAATGAGTGGGGCAGGTAAGACGACTTTGCTTCGTATGCTTCGCGGTTATGAACGGTTTGATGAAGGTGTAATAGAGATGGATGGCATTAAGGTGACACCCGATTCATCTTGGTCTGAGTACAGGAAGCTTAGAGAAAAGACGGCTTTTCATCTTCAGCGCTCTTTTGCACTTTATAATGTTTCCGTGATAGACAATGTAATAAAACGGCTGAGGGCGAAGCAAACGGGTTTTGAAGATGTGCCGACGTTTGATGACGAATACGATGAGTTAAAGGAAGAGGCTTTTAAAATTCTCGACCTTGTTGGATTACGAGACAAATGGAATCATCTATACACGATTTTGAGCGGTGGCGACAAACAACGGGTTTTGCTCGCGCGGCAACTAGCAAAAGAGCCTGCCATATTGCTCCTTGATGAACCCGGCACGATGTCCGACCCTCTAACGAGGAAATATCTGCTTGAGTCTGTAAGACGGGTGAAAGATAAAACAGATCTATCCATTTTACTCGTCTCTCACATGCCAGAAGTGCATGAATATCTTTGCGATCGGTTGCTCATGATGGATAAAGGTAAGATAGTAGAAGACGGAGAAACGAAAAGCGTGATTGATAAGTTCTTAATCCCTCTTGAGCCCGTAAAGCCGTTAGCGCCAATAAAGGATGTGCATGACACGATGATCTGGATTGACGGTGTCTGGAAGAAATATGACCTGGTCACATACCATACATTGATGCGAACGATAGAAATGCAAGATATTAATGTCCGGATTCCGAGAGGCAACATAGTGGGGATAGTTGGTCCTTCTGCAATGGGGAAGACGGTTTTAATGCGCTTATTAGGCGGTTTTGAGAGGCCCGATAGAGGACATATCCTGATCAGGATAGGAACTGTAGACTTTGCTAATATTAGCGAGTATGGTAGTAGATCGATAGAAGCGAGGAGCAAATTAGGCATTATTCATCAGGAGTTTGCACTTCCACCTTACCAGCTCGTTCAAGACCTCTTTGCGCGACGGATAGGGTTGAAGAAGTTCGAGATGGTGAAACATGCGATGGAAAGGGCGGAGGAATTTGGTATTAGTGACGTCACACTGGATGTTCTTTTACGACTTGCTGATTTGCCGGAGGAAGAGGCTAAGGGTAGACTCCGGGAGATAGATCTTGATATAGGGCTATTGAATGAACTGTTCCCAATATATCCGGCGACCGAAGCATTTAATGCGGCTAAGCCATACCTAAAAGCAGTGAACCTGCCTGAGGAGATATTCAGTCGTTACATTTCGGAGACGAGTATAGGCGAGGAGATAAGGCTCGCAATTGCTTCTCTTATGGCCTCAAACTGTGAAATTCTACTATTAGATGAGCCTTTTGGTGACATAGACCCTGTTTCGTTGCGTATGGTAACGAATTCATTGAAAGATTTGAATCGTGAGTTCGGTACAACTATGTTGGTTGTGAGTCATCAGCTAGACGTGATTCGAGAGCTTGCGCACGAAGCGATACTAATAGATGAGGGAAGACTTGTGTTGCGTGGAGATCCGGATGAGGTGTGTGATACATTCCTGGCGCAGAAGTTTAAAGAGCTGGAATAAATAAAGAATGGTTTGTTTTGCTCCGCTGGTGTAGTTCGGCCAAGCATGCGGGCCTCTCGAGCCCACGACCGGGGTTCAAATCCCCGGCGGAGCATTGCTTTATCGTGATTTAAACCCTTCTCCAGCTTTTTCAAATTCCCCAATGTATCACACCCTATGTTAACATTAGAATCACTGGCTATAAGAGCGTCAATTGATTGAATAGGGGATATAAAAAGAGTTATCCCATCAGCGATGCACATCTACCTCATTTTCGCTTCCCTTTTTAAGAACATATGCAGTTCCTTTGAAATCCAAATAAACTTTTTATAGTTAACATAGAAAGAAATGGAATGATAGAGAACTACAAAATTAGAAATAGAAAAAAAGAACGTATAACAAGAAGTTCTATGAATTCTCTAAAAAGCCTCCAGAAGGAAAAGGCCTGGTTGAGTTCAGCAAAAGAGGAAGGTCATTTTGCTACTGGCTGTCTCAATGGGGCGAAATTGCCTTTGCGGAAAAGTTTAAGGTTCCTTCTGACCGGGCAATAAATGAACTTGGCGGCGGCGGTAAATTATCAAGAGCAATTGCTTTGGAAGTAATCAAAGAATGGCTTGAACCTAGGGGATACCAAGTAAGCAAAGAAGACGAAGTAGAGACTGATTTAACTAAGAGCCATAGAGGTTATACCGACCTAATCGCTGAAAAAGGCGATGAAGTTTTGAGGATAGAAATCGAACACCGCTCCTCTAAAGAGCAAATCTATGGGGTCAAAATAAGGTTGGATTTTTAGGTTACTAAAATCCACCCACCGCATCGCATTCTACCTCTACGTGTTGAATCGGGGGTTTCTCACTAAAAAGCGATAGTGATATATAGTAGTGGAACGTTACACCACAATATGAGCTACATACGAAAAATTATTCGGCGTAATAAAAGCGGCAAAATCAAGGTCTATTACGCCGAGGTAGAATCTGTCCGAGTTGGTGGAAAAGTTATCCAGCGGCACATCCGATCTTTGGGTACTAACCCGTCTT
>JAUWND010000152.1 GCA_030612835.1 Candidatus Methanophagales archaeon
AAGATTACACAGATTTTCACGAGAAAACAATAATAGTACTCATGTTTTAATAAACTATTGGCTATCCCATCCATATTAACCTTAATTTCTTGTGTTAATCTTGTGGAATCTCGTGGTTTTTAAGATTAGCTATACAAATACCATAACTAAATACTGGAGGGGTTGAGAAATGCAAAAAACAATCGAGGTTGTGTATGAAGGGGGTGTGTTCAAGCCATTGGAGAAAGTTGACTTGGTGGAAGGAGAGAGAATGAAGGTAAAGATAGAGGAGAGAAGAGGAATTTTGGAAAAATATGCAGGATTTATAAAACTCAATCGAAGTGTAAAACTGAAAGAAATATTAGAATTAGAGGATGACGCATGGCAGTATTAATGTTAATAGATACAAATGTTGTGGTTTCCTTTTTGATAGATTCGGAGAAGACAGCGGAGGCTAAACTATTGCTTGGGAAAACAGAAGAGCCAGTTGTAGCACTTAACATTGTTGAAGAAATAATTTATGTCGGGTTATCCTTAATTTATGGTGTTAGTGGCTTCAAATTAAAGGAAAAAATCTTAAAAAATGGTATTAGCAAGGAAGCAAATGAGTTTTTTAATACCTTAGAATCATTTTTAAGTGATTACGGGATTGAAATTATTCCCACTCCAAATGATTTAAAGGAACTTCTGCGAATCATCAGAAAATATCGCTTATTGCCAAATGATGCGCTTATCGCGGCAACATGTAAGCATAACGGGATAAGAAAAATAGCTACTTTTGACTCTGATTTTGACAGGGTTGATTTCTTGGAGGTTATTACACCGGACTAATATTTCATTTTTTATTTTTGTTAATTTCATTTTTCCGCATAGCTTAATTGAAGGAACCGCTCCAGATTCTTCACCTCAACCGTTTGAAATCCTGCCTGCTTAAGCATATATTCCATATCTGAATTTTTGTAGAGATGCATGGAATGAGACCAGAGCACAAACAACAATTTTGGCAATATTGAATCTTCTGTTGATGTGATAACCAGACGTCCACCCGGCTTTCGAACCCGGTAAAATTCATTCAACACAATCATGGGCGTGTCCATAAAGAAAACCATCTGGTTAGCCGTGGCGCAAGTAAAAGAATTATCGTCCCAGGGCAAGGATTCTGCATTACCCTGAACAATTTCAACCCTACCTTCAGATACGGCTTCGTGATTCTTTTCTCTTGCAATCTGAACCATATCAGAACTATGGTCTATCGCTTTGGCATGTTTTACCGTTTCCAATGCCATATTTAGCAAAACACCGCCTCCACAACCAATTTCAAGAAATATGTCATCTGGTTTGAGTTGAAGTTTATCCAGAGTCCAGCGGAAAGACTTATAATGCCCACGTGGATTGCTATACATCCTTCTCGCAAATGATCCTGATGGTTTCCTTGCGGTCTTATCAACAAATTTATTTAACATTTTATTGCTGCACCTTTGTTATCTTCCACCCTCTTGCCTTTTGACGCTTCTCCCAGAACCTCTTATACAATCCATCCCGGGCTACAAGCTCAGAATGCTTGCCTTGCTCAATCACCTTTCCCCCATCAATGACCAGGATTTGGTCAGCGGATGTAATAGTAGAGAGCCGGTGAGCAATGATGATCAATGTCTTGGACTTGACCAGCGAGTTAATGGCTTTTTGAATCAATATCTCATTTTCCGGGTCCACATAAGCCGTGGCTTCATCCAATATCACGATGGGAGTGTCTTTCAGGATAGCACGTGCAATTGCGACCCGTTGTTTTTCCCCACCTGAAAGTGTTGCTCCGCCTTCCCCGACGACGGTATCGTATCCGTACGGCAATTTCTCGATGAATTCATGGCACTGCGCAGCCCTTGCTGCTGCGCTCACTTCCTCCTTCGTTGCTTCTTTATTTCCAAATTTGATGTTATTGATGATGCTGTCATTAAACAGATATACATCCTGAAACACCATACTGATGTACGAGAGAAGTCGGTCGGTCTTCAAATCCTTGATGTTGCAACCACCAATCAGTGTCTCGCCGGAATCAACGTCCCAGAATCGAGCAATTAAATTTGCAACTGTTGTCTTCCCTATCCCGGAAGGTCCCACGAGGGCGGTAATGGTATTTTGCGGAACTGTAAAGTTGACGTCTTTAAGAACATCTGTGTCCTCGTATTTGAACGACACGTTCTTGAACTCAATGTCAAATCGGTTCAACTCTGGATCATCATCAGGTTCCGGAAGCGGTTTTCTATTCAGCACTTCGATCACTCTTTCCATGGACGCATCCATTACCCTCATCATAGCCATATAAACGAACAGATTTTGAATAGGTACGTAAAGCTGTAAACCCAGAACGAGGAACAGCAGGAATATCTCCAGGCTGAGTTCGCCACCAAGAAAAAGATAAGAGCCGACCAGCAGGATAATGCCAAGACCCAATCCGAGAATTGCTGAAAAGGCGACGTCCGGAGGAACCAGCTTCACCACCAGGTCCACATTTGTCCGTTTATAATCTGCCATTGCCGCTTCAAACTTCTTAAATCTTGACCCTATCTGCCCAAATGCCTTGATTACGCCGATTCCTTGTGTATACTCGATTATCCTCGAATTCGCTTGTGCTGCGGCTTTCGCGCTCAGTCTTGCCATCCGTCTAAAGACCGTTTGCGATGTCTTGAGGACAACCAGTGCAACAGGAATAACCGATAATGTTGCCAGAGACATTCTCCAGTCGATAAAAAGGAGGAAAACGGCAATAAAAACCGGTAGAGCAATCGCGCTTACAAGTTGCGGATATATAAAAGTAGGAATAATTTCAATATTCTTTACATCCTGATTGATGATGTTATTCAAGTCCCCGGTCTCTCTTTCAAAGTAAAATCCCATTGACAGCTTGCGGTTATGCTCTCCCAGTCTGATTCGCAAATCACTTAAGATGCGAATCCCGGTTGGATAATTGACCGCATCAGCCCAATAATAAAATATAGCTTGCAAGAAAAAGCAAGCAGCCAGTCCAATAACCAGGAGAATGACCGTCCGGATATTGATGGATGCCGAGAACAGCTCATTCAGTGTCAAATAGAGGACAATCAAGGGTGCACCTGCAAAGCTCGATTCTATCACCTTCAAAATAGTCCCCTTGATAAGATCCTTTTTCCTTTCGCCTGCTATTTCAAATAGTTTCTTTATCATTTTTCGCCTCGCTTAGCTAACCACAGATTACACAGATTTCCACGAGATTGGACGTGAGTTATCAGGTATTAGTAGTCCTAAAACCTAAAACCTAAAACCCGACACATCTTTAATCTTGTGAAATCTCGTGGTTTTTATATTAGCTTACGTCTTCACCTCCTTCGGTTTCAAATTTCCAATCTTGTGCAGATACATGGGCATTCCACATCCGGCTGTACAGGTTCCCTGCCTGGATAAGTTCTTCATGAGTACCCTTCTCCACGATTTTACCTTCGTCCAGAACGATGATCCGGTCTGCGCCGGTGATTGTGGAGAGCCTGTGAGCGATTATGATGAGTGTTTTCCCATATGCGAGTTTCTCGATGGCGTCTTGAATCAACTCTTCATTTTCCGGGTCCACAAAAGCGGTGGCTTCGTCCAATATGATAATCGTAGCATCCTTCAGGATGGCACGGGCAATGGAGATTCTCTGTTTTTCTCCACCGCTCAGCTTTGCTCCCGGCTCCCCAACGATGGTTTGATAACCCGCAGGCCGTGCCGAAATGAATTCATGGCAGTGCGCCATTTTTGCCGCATTTATCACGTCCTCTTCTGAGGCATCTTCCCTGCCCCTACGTATATTTTCGTAAACGGTGTCGTTGAACAGGATTACATCTTGAAACACAAAAGCGACAAGGGACATTAAACTTTCAGTTTTCATATCCTTGATATTTATGCCGCCAATGGAAATCTCTCCTGTATCAACATCCCAGAATCTCGGAATTAACCGCGCTATCGTGGTCTTTCCCGCACCAGAGGGCCCCACGAAAGCCGTTACCGTGTTTTGTGGAACAACAAAATTGACGTTATGAAGCACTTCCGTTTCGTTGTAGCTGAAGTGAACGCCCTGAAATTTTATCTCGAAATCCGACGGTAATTTCTCCTTCTCTGGTTCTAGGAGCGGCTTTTCCGTCAGGATTTCGTTAATCCGGTTTTCACCTTCTAAAATCTGCAGGAATAAGTTAGAAAACGTATTGAGTTTCATCAATGGTGCGCTGAACCCTATCCCGAGTATCAGGAATAAAATCAAAGTTGGCATAGAAAGGCTTCCCGATATGTAAAGCCATGCACCGACAGGTAATATGACGATAAGGTTAGCGACAACCACAACCGAGAAAATGGTCCACGATGGTATAAATCTTTTTGACCACATCTCCATATAATCACGGTAGTCCTCTATCGAGTCTTTATATCTTCTGAATGATTCTACGGTTTGATTGAATGCCTTGATAACCGCCATGCCCTGAGTATATTCGATAATAATGGAATTTATCTTTTCGAGAGCATCGTAATAACCTTTCATCAGTGGTTTAAAGTCTCTATACCTAAATCCCTGTGCTATGAATGCAACGGGAATAACCGCCAGCGTGGCAAGAGCCATTCGCCAGTCAACAATAAAGAGAAAAGCGGCGGTGAAGATGGGCACTACGATGGCTGCCGTCAAATCAGGCAAATTGTGTGCGATGAATACCTCAATATTCTCTACATGCTCATTCATCGCGGTCTTGGTGGTCCCGGTGTTCTTCTCGTTGAAATACCCCAGTGGTAGCGTACCCAATTTCTTAGCCAGTTTTATTCGCAAATCATACAGGATGGAGTATGCCGCTAAGTGGGAAAGAGTGCCCGAAAGACCCATAAAGGCGAATCTTAAAACTATTGCTACGAAGCACCAAAAAACCAGCTTCCAGACATAAACCTGGTTTATCATCGGGTTGAATAATTCAAGCACCATCAAATAGATGAGAATAAAAGGTACTAGCCCCAGGGCTGTTCCGACTACGGATAAAATGCACGAAGCGATTAGCTTCCGCCTTTGCTGCCCCGCAAGCTTCAATAATCGTTTTAAGCCTTCTAACATGTTTTTATTTCTTCCCATAAATAATCCCAATTTCTCCCAGCATCCCAGGAACGCGAAGTAAACGCGGGATGTTAACCAGGTCTGCGGTATTGGTAAAATGCACTTCTTCTATCCCCCAGTCGCGAATGGTTTTTAGAAGGTCTTCTATTTCTCCGTAAATCTTTTCACTGAGAAACAAATCTTGAAATGAGAATGCACCACCCTTTTCTACCACTCGCAAGGCTTCACGAACTACGTCGCGCTTGTCTTTGGCATCTCGCACCTCGTGGAAGACGAAATTACTCACGACTGCGTCGAATTCGCCATCGTCGAACGGCAAGTCGGCGGCGCTTGCTTTTTGGAAATTGGTTTGCTCGCCGACTCCTTCGGTAGTCGCGTTTTTTTCACATACTTTTATGGAATAGCTCCATGCTTTCCCCCAAGTATCAATTCCAGTAACTTTTGAATTCTGGAATTTCTTCGCTACCTTGACAGCACATGCTCCACTTCCCGTGCCAATATCAAGAGCTTTTCCTTCTCCATTCCATGATAATTTGTCAATCATAGCATGGTGTATATTATGCTGCAACTCGTTGTCATTCTTAGCAAATAGAAAGCGCAAGACAGATAGAAGAAAAGAAATATAAAAAATGCTGCAATGATCCAAAGAATTATTTGCACAACGAAGGGAACAGGCAAAAATGAGCCTGCTACTAAAACCAATACGATTCCTAAAAGTATCCACAACATTTTCTTTGGAACCCAATTTCCATAATCTACCGATTGTTTATCCATTTTTGTTCCTCCTTTTATTTTTCCTTGCT
>JAUWND010000039.1 GCA_030612835.1 Candidatus Methanophagales archaeon
ATTAATTATCTGAAAGTCATTTTAGTAGGCGTCATTATTTCGTATGGCTTTGTGGATACAGAGTGCAATACACCGGCTCATCAATGGTATATCTTGGAGTGGGTTTTTATAATACAAAGTTAATCTGACAAAGTCAAGCTATATACCCCCAATACCTTTTCGTGACTCTTATTTTTTTCCCAAGTTTGGAGGTCTCTTCTATATAATAAGACATGATTCATGCCTAAATGTGAATCGTTTTCCCCTCAAATCTTCTCAATTCCGGTAATTCAATTTTGCCCCCTTCTCCAATCTTAACATAAAATTTTAAAGCTTCCATTTCTCTCCTCCCCTCTCCTCCACTTAACAGTACCCTATCCAGCTATATAAATAAAGATATGGTTACGTGAACTTGACACCTAAACGATAGTTTTATCAAACCCATTCTCTGACCTAATCGCTTGTTCACATCCACATTTTCAGTTTTTGTTTCATCTATGAAGCGATCACAGTTCAACAAGATATTGCGGCTCTTCCCTTGCCGTTACCATCACCGACGTATTATACACCTGCGGTGAGGTTATTTTCCCCACCATATCCACTAGATACACATCTTCTGAATCCACGCTCAGCACCACCGCCATTTTATCATCTGAATAATCCACGGAGTTCTTTTGTCCGGTGCCATCCATCTCAGTGTACCAAAACACAGTCACCTCCTTGCTTTGATCCACGCCGTCCTCAATCCCTTTACTTGCGTTGCAGCCCTGTATCCCATCCTCCTGGCTTCACCACAGCCAGTTACCAGACAGGATGCAGGGTTCAGTTCTGAGGTGGTGGCTAACCTTTCCTCAGGTTGGATTTTCACTAACTGGATATTATACATTTAGCTCGGCACTCCATTTTATTCCTTTCTTTTCAAGGGTAATCTATAAATGTAGAACCAGTATATGTAAAAACTATGGAAGAACTGATAGTCTTCATCCCTTTCCTCTTTCTTCTCTTCTATCTCCAAGTTACACAGGGAGCGTATCTTCCACCTCCCACAAAAGTTGGTCAATTTTGCGGTTCTAAACTCTCGGTAAAGCAAATATTTACGCATAATCACAATTGGGACCGGTATTGTCTCATCCACGGGGGAGAGATAAGAGCGGTAGAGAAGAGAGAAGTGGAAAAGATGATGAGCTGCAAAGGTCCCGATAGAGGGTACTTTGTTTATCAATGTCCTAAATGCGGTGAAATCATTGAAAAATCACTGGGATGTAATAGCAGATTATGCTCAGATTGCGATAAGCGGTACACGGACCAGTGGGCAAAGACGCTCAGCCGTAAGATGTTCAACATGCCACATAGGCACGCGGTAATGACCCTTCCCGACAAATTACGTCCTGTGCTGAAAGAAGACCGAAAGCTGTGGAAAGTCGTCATGGACTCGGCGATAAAAGCGCTGAATGACATCCTATCGTATGCAGTGAGGAAGGAGGTGTTAGCAGGTGCAATTATCGTACTGCACCCTTTTGGCAGGGATTTGGGCTTTAATCTGCACATTCATCTCCTCAGTACTGAAGGAGGGTTTGACAAATCGGAGAAGTTCATCCACAAGACGATCATCCATTATAACGCATTGAGACGAACGTGGCAGTATCAAGAAAGATCCGCCCGTAATACCCGAAAAGTGGGAATTTGGTACTAAATTGGATGATTGGAACTACCTTCGTGTCAGCTAAGCCCCTCTAAATTTCCCCGAAGGGGTTTTGTTCTTTTATCGGTTTACCACCTTTTTTCCTTTTACTTGAATCTCTTCATATACCTCCGTTCCACGAACTTCTTCAATCTGTATGCAAGGACTTTTATCGCCATTCCTCTGAAATACATCACTGCTTTATTACTACCGAGCGAAATAAAAGCTCTTGGGTTCTGTATCGTATTCTTTGGTCTGTATCGCTTCAATTTTTCCTCTTTCATCCCATATAAAGAATAATATTTCTTTGGTAAAGCTTTCTTTTTGAAAGAAAGGTTTTTTATCGTTTTTATTATATTCTCCACCGCTACTTCTCCTTGTCGTTCTGCCTCTTCCGCATTCTGACCGGAACGAACACCTTCACTTTCGAATGATATCGTATCGCCAACTGCAAATACGTTCTCCATACCTTCCACACGAAGATAGGGGTCTGTTTTTAGCCACCCCTTCATCTTTGGTACTTCGAGGTTCTCTAAGAGGCTGTTTGGTTTTATTCCCGCCGTCCAGATGATAATGTCATAAGGGTGTTTCTTCCCGTTTTTGAATGTTATTTCGTGCTCACTTACTTCTTGCACCGCCGTTTCCGTCAATATCTCAATGCCCCTATCAGAAAGGAATTTTGCTACATAGTTTGATACTTTCTCGGTGGAGAAAGTTGGCAATACCCGTGGCATCATCTCCACAATATATATTTTCGCTGATGCTTCCTTGTACCTGAGGTAATCAATCAGTTCGCCGGCAACTTCCACGCCTGTTAACCCAGCACCTATAACGGCAATGTGGATTTCCTTCGCGGAGAAATCGAGTTTATCAAGTGCATTTTTCGTCTCTACCGCACCTTTTAACGTATTGACAGAGTGCGATAGCTCTTCTGCACCTGGGATCCCAAAAAATGTCTGCTCGGCACCGATAGAAATCACGAGATAGTCATAAAGTATTTCTTTTCCCCCGTTTTCCGTCTTCACCTTTTTCGCTTTAAAATCAATGTTTACAACCGTATCATTTATGAATTCTGCACCTATTTTTGCTGCGAATTTATTTAAATCTCCTGATATCTCATCCGGTGTAACTTTTCCACTCAGTATCTCCGGATGTGCCGCCAGATATTCAAGTCTCGTTTTGCGGTCAATCATTGTAATACAAATGTCTTTCGAGCGATTTCGCAGCTCGCTTAGCTCGCTTGCGGCACTCACACCTCCAAATCCCCCACCCAACACAACAACTTTCATATTATCCTTTTCGTCCCCCCCCTTCGTATTATTTCCTCTTTTTCATAAAAATAGCCATTTTTAAATGGCATTCGAATTACTTCTCCTCCTATTATCTCCCCTGACTTTGTGAATAGTAGCTTCATGTGACTCTCTTTTGCTTTGGATAGTTGTTAGATACATAAATAAGTTCCCCTAAAAAGATTGTTTTTTTTGCAAAACCAAATCTTTTCATTTTAGGGCAAGGTTTTTATATCCCTAACTTTGGATAGAATAAGAATAGGTGTGAAAAAGAAATGAAACTGTGCGAAGTTGAGCCCGAGGTAAAAGTAAAGGCAGAAAAAATAGAGGAAATAAGTAATGAAATAGGAGGAGAGAAAAAATGAAACGAGTAGCGATAAACGGATTTGGCAGGATTGGTAAGCTGGTTTTTCGTGCTGGTATCAATAACCATGAAATTGATTTCGTTGCAATAAACGACCTGACGGATACAAGAACATTAGCACATCTGCTAAAATACGATTCTGTGCATGAAACCTTTAAGGGTGAAGTCGGTTATGACGACGACCATCTTATTGTTAATGGCAATAAGATTGCTGTTTATAGTATGAACGATCCGGAACTGCTGCCCTGGAAAGAATTAGAGATAGATGTTGTGGTCGAAGCAACTGGACGTTTCACAGATAGGGAAGGGACTTCAAAGCATTTAAAAGCAGGTGCAAAAAAAGTGCTGATAAGTGCACCTGGAGAGAATCCTGATATTACAATTGTTAAAGGTGTTAATGAACATCTTTATGATAAGAGTAAACATCACATAATCAGCAATGCATCATGCACTACAAACTGCTTGGCTCCTATTGTTAAAGTTCTTAACGATAATTTTGGCATTGATGTCGGTTTTATGGTAACTGTGCATGCATATACTGCTGATCAACGTATTGTAGATGGACCGCATAAGGATTTAAGACGTGCACGCTCGGCAGCATTATCCATTGTGCCTACAACCACGGGAGCTGCAAAAGCAGTTGCAGAAGTAATCCCTGCGTTAAAAGGTAAAATAGATGGTATGGCAATGCGTGTCCCGGTAGCAGATGGCTCTATCGTGGATTTTGTATGTGAACTTGAAAAGAAACCAAGCATAGAAGAAATAAATCAAGTGTTCAAAACCGTTTCACAGCATGAGCTTAAAGGCATTATAGAATATAGTGAAGATTCGCTTGTTTCCGCAGACATAGTTGGCAACCCTCATTCAGCTATCTTTGACAGTCAGCTCACAAGAACAATCCCTATATCAGAACACGAAATGGTAGAAATAGTTGGATGGTATGACAATGAATGGGGTTATAGCAACAGAGTGGTGGATGTGATGCGGATTCTATGAGAGAGAGCGAGAGAAAATGAGTGAAGAGTTAGAAGATTTCCTGACAATAGATGATTTTGACGTCGGAGGGAAAACAGTGCTCTTTCGGGGTGATTTAAACTCGCTTGTTATCAACGGAAGAGTGCAGATGAAGGAGCGGATAGAAGAGAATGCGAAAACGATACGTGAACTTTCAGAGAGAAAAGCGAAGGTTGTTGTGCTCGCTCATCAAGGTCGTGCCGGTGATGCACATTTTCTGTCTTTGGAGCAGCATGCGCAACTGCTTGGGAATCTTGTGGATTTGAAATATGTTGATGATATAATAGGGCCTGCAGCAAGAGAGGCGATAAAAAATCTGGCTAATGGCGATGTTTTACTGCTTGACAACATAAGAATACTTGCAGAAGAAACGCTGGACAGAACACCAGAAGAGCATGCGCAATCTATGTTCGTAACAAGACTTGCCCCTCTTGCGGATATTTACATCAATGATGCTTTCTCGGTGGCTCACAGGTCGCATGCATCGGTGGTTGGCTTTCCAAAGGTACTGGATGCGGGGATAGGAAGATTAATGGAGCATGAGTTGAGAGCTCTGGAAAGAGCAGTTGACAACATAGAAAGACCTTGTGTTTACGTTCTCGGCGGTGCGAAACCCCCAGAAGTGTTTGATATAATGGAGTTTGCATTAGAGAGAGGGGTAGATAGCATACTAACAGCAGGTAGAATCGGCAATCTATTTTTATACGCAAAGGGGCAAATTCCGCTGAAAGTGGATAAGGACCTTTTTGGTAGTGTGGATAGAGCAAGACGGATTGCGGAACAAGGGGGTAAAAGAATAAAGTATCCCTGGGACGTTGCGATTGAAGTGGACGGTAAGCGAGAAGAAATTCCGCTTGATGAAGTAAAACCAAACGAGCCAATATACGATATAGGCGAGAAAACGTGTGAGAAATACGAAGAGATAATAAAAGATGCGCGGACGGTGATAATGAAAGGACCTGCGGGGGTATTCGAGAAAGAAGGATTTGCGAAAGGGACGAAAAGGATTCTTAAAGCTATTTCTGACTCTGATGCTTTCTCGCTACTCGGCGGAGGACATACATCGGCAGCGATAAGCGAACTGGGAATGGCTAAAAGTGATCATGTCCATGTTAGTCTTGCGGGTGGGGCATTCTTGAGGTATCTTTTAGGGAAGCCTCTGCCGGGGATAGAGGTATTAAAGAAACAATGATCGAGATTTTAGGAAATTGTTTTTATTCTGTTTTTACAAGAAAGCATAATATCCAACTAAAATCAAATCCGTGTAAATCCTTGTAAAGCGACATCTAAAGAGGTAGAATAAACATGTAGAAGTTATGCTTTATATATACAAAAAAAAATCTGATTTTTTAGGGGAAGATCATTCTCCCCATAGCATCTAGATGACCAAAAAAAGGAGGCAACACATGAAATATATAAAGTGGTTTGAAGAGGTTGGAATAGGAGATGTAGCACTGGTTGGCGGCAAGAATGCATCTCTTGGTGAAATGATAAGGAATCTGGGGAAAAATGGCGTGAACGTTCCTTCCGGATTCGCCATTACGGCTGATGCCTACAAATACCTGATAGAAGAAACGGGGATAAAGGGAAAAATCAGGGATACACTGGCGGATTTGGATACGAGCGATATGGTGAATTTAGCCGAGCGTGGTAGTAAAATAAGAGGAATGATAACAAATGCGCAAATCCCTGCGGATTTGGAGGAAGAGATAAGAACCGCTTACAGAGAGATGGAAAAGAGATATGGAGAAGGGGTTGACGTAGCGGTGAGAAGCTGGAGGCGAAGAGAAAGAAACTGGTTTATAAAGAAGAAGGAACAGGAACAGAGGAAAAGGAAGTCGCAGAAAAAGATCGGGAAAGGTTTGTATTGACTGATGATGAGGTGCTCACTCTTGCAAGATGGGCTTGCACGATAGAAGAGCATTATGATAAGCCGATGGATATAGAATGGGCAAAGGATGGGAGAACCAATGAACTCTTCATCGTTCAAGCGAGGCCGGAAACAGTGGAATCGCAAAAGGACTTTTCGTTCTACGAGACTTATGTGCTGGAGAAGGAGGGGAAAGTGCTCGTTCAGGGTGAAGCTGTTGGTGCTAAAATTGGATACGGCGAGGTAAATATATTAGCAGATGCAAGTGAAATCGCGAAATTCAAGCCAGGACAGGTTCTGGTTACAGAGATGACCGACCCGGATTGGGAGCCGATAATGAAAATAGCGGGTGCAATCGTTACGAACCGCGGAGGAAGAACCTGCCATGCTGCTATCATTTCCAGAGAGCTTGGAATACCATGCGTTATCGGGACAGATAACGGGACAAGCAATTTAAAAGACGTAAAGGATGTCACGGTAGATTGCTCACAAGGCATGGGGCGGATATTCGATGGGAAATTGAAATACCACGTGGATAAAGTGCCGCTGCACAAACTACCAAGACCTCACACCAAGATAATGATGAATATGGGTGTTCCGGGAAACGCATTTATTCAAGGTCAAATTCCGAATGATGGCGTGGGTTTAGCTCGCGAGGAGTTCATTATTAATTCCTATATCGGCATACACCCTCTGGCGCTAATAGAATACAATAACTTAAAGAAAAGATCAATGGCAAAGGATTATGAAAATAGAAAGGGACGTAGGAGAAAAGAGGAGTCGGCAGCGTCAGAAGAAGAGAAGAAGATAGTAGAGGTAATTAAAGAGATAGACGATAAAAGTAGGGGGTATGCGGATAAGACGGAATTTTTCGTGGACAAATTAGCGAGTGGTATAGGAAAGA
The DNA here is from genome assembly GCA_030612835.1 of Candidatus Methanophagales archaeon. Lineage (GTDB taxonomy): Archaea > Halobacteriota > Syntropharchaeia > Alkanophagales > Methanospirareceae > Methanophaga. The sequence goes on from JAUWND010000039.1 coordinate 7,102, forward strand.
TAGCAGCGGGATTTTATCCTAATGACGTGATAGTGCGGTTTTCGGATTTCAAGTCAAATGAGTATGCAAATCTAACAGGGGGATTTCTTTACGAGCCTGTGGAAGACAATCCTATGATTGGCTGGAGGGGTGCGTCACGTTATTATAACGATAAATTCAAGCCTGCATTTGGATTAGAATGCAATGCAATAAAGAAAGTGAGAAATGAGATGGGATTGACCAACGTTAAGGTGATGGTTCCGTTTTGCAGAACGCCAGAAGAAGGGAGAAAGGTAATAGAAACAATGGCGGAGTTCGGATTGAAACAGGGCGAAAATGGACTGGAAATGTACGTGATGTGTGAGATACCATCGAATGTCATTTTAGCGGACCAATATGCGGATTTGTTTGACGGGTTCAGCATAGGGTCGAACGACCTGACACAATTGACACTTGGTCTGGATCGTGATTCTGACATTGTTGCAGACTTATTTGACGAGAGAAACGAAGCAGTGAAGTGGTTGGTGAAGCACGTCATAGAAGTTGCGCACGCACACGAGCCGAGAAGAAAGATAGGTATTTGCGGACAGGCGCCGAGCGATTTCCCTGATTTCGCGGAGTTCCTGGTTGAGTGCGGAATAGATTCGCTGTCTTTGAACCCGGATGTAGTAGTATCAACGAGGTTAGATATTGCGAAGCTGGAAGGGAAAATAGCTGGAAAATAAATCCCGACCATAGCCAATAGCCAAAAGGGGATCATACCTTTCTCTATTCCCCATTGGCTATTCTCCGTTTGGGATTTTGGATTTTTTTTTTTTATAATGGCTGAGACGGGCAATAGTATAACTACGGAAGAGGCAAAAGCTATAGATAGATGAGTTGTTGAAAAGACTCTCCGCAGATAAAAATGGGCTTTCCACTTCGGTGGCAATAAATGCAGAGATAATAAAGACCGGCGCCCCAGCCTTAGTCGGCTATACAATACCCAAAATTTTTAGGTTGTACTTAGGCATTCACCGCCACGTCTTCACATTAGATATAATCACAAAACCTTCTTTAGAATCGTTAATCGCCTTCTCCAGAGCCGCATCCAACCCATCCGAGAAGAACACGTTCTTACCCCCTATTTTGCCCTTGAACTCATCACCCACGATTATCACTTCAACGAACTCAGATGCGTTATTATCAACCACCTCTTTCAGTTCATCAACGTCTACGCCTTCACACACATATTGCGACTCCTCACCAAGAATCAAAATCATCTTCCCTGATAGTTGCCTTGCCAGCTCTGTTATCACATCAAGGAACTTCAGCTTTGTGCCGGAATTGGAATTATCAATCAGAAAACGCCCTTTTAGACTGCACAGTTGCATCCTGCCCTCGACTGTCGAAATATTAGTCTTGATTACATCCGGTGGTACCCCGAGACTTAGAACAGCGCAAAAAGCCGCACCCAGGCAATTCCTGTAATGCTCCGTCTCAATAAAGGAGTCAAAAGCGTTAAATGCAAGTTCACCATCAATATAATCGCCGTTTAGAGTCTTCAGCCGGTTAAAAAGGACTTTATTTCCCGCTAGCCACAGGTTAGCATCCTCATCGCCATATGTATTCCCACCCACGTTCACATCTGACGGATGGACAATGATACTTTTAGCATCAAAGTTATTTATTGACGCCAATTTTACCGCAGATGCATTCTCTGTACCGCCCGCAATTCTATAATCTTCCTTCAAGCTCGTTATCACGCCCACATCGCCTATTCCTGTTAATCCAAGTGAAATCTCAAATACCGCTATATCGGGCTCCAAATTCTTTTCCGCCACTATGTGCATCACGTTCAATACACTCGCAGGCGTGCTACTGTGCCGAGGGAATCGAATCACACCGTCAGTCGAATTGAATCTTGTGGATGAACTGGTATGCGAAAGCACCTTTTTACCCTTTAATAACTGACAGATCAACTCGCAGACCGAAGTTTTTCCTACCGTGCCCGTTACTTCTATCACGTTAATATCAGCGAAAAGGCCATTTGTGACTGCAATTTCCTTCACCGCTTCCTGATGGCTCATAAACGGTATGTTCTTCTCTAATGTTTGCTTTACAATTTCAAACTTCGGACTCAGATGAACCGGCGCGATAACCAAATCATAATCCAAACGGTTAAACGAAGACGGCTCCCTATAAGGATTGGACACCGCCACGTCTTTACCTAGTTCTTTTAGCTCGTCTGCAATCACGTCCGCACCGTGAATAGGGTCTAAAACTAATATCCGGGATGCTTCTTTTATATCCATCTTTCTTTCTATTGTCATTGTTGAGCGCTGCACCAGCGTCTCTTTACCCCCTTCTTAATTTCACACTAAAAAATTGTGATTTGAATAATAACAAACAGTTATATACATATATAGGATATGCTATTTATAATAATTATGATAAATCCCGAATCCGCTGAACAGGGGAAGCCTCTGGACCGCGCGGTCAGACGCGTGAAAGCGATGATGATGAACTGGGGCTTAGGCGAAGGCTGCAGCTTCATCTATGCTGTGCTCATCACCGCTCATAAGCCGCTATCCGCAGATGAGATAGGCAAAAAAACTAACTACGCATACTCGTCCACCATAAACTATCTTAATACACTCATACGACTGGGTTTGGTAGAACGATTTCGAGAGTTCAGAAAGAACAGATACGTGGCTAACGTAAACTTCGTGGAGCTGATAAAGGCAGAGCGGGCGCGGGTTAAAAGTTATCTCAAACAGCTTGGCTCTGATCTTGACGGTATAAAAGACCTCGACCCGCTAAGGGATAAAGTTGAATCTGCAATCGCATATCTAAAGGGCGTTGAACGTGTAGCAGAGATAAAGGAAGAATGAAGATGAAAATAAGATTATCCCGAAAAAGTGACAGATCGCCTAAGATCATATTGACTGCCGATGAGACGATGATGAGCAGGTACCGATGGGGTATATTTGTTGGGTTCTCTACCTGCATGCCTCGTGGCATTGTCCCTGATTGGTTTTATTTCTCCGTTTTCTCGCCTCCAGTCCCGAGTAAGAACGGTAGAGCTTTGTTCGCCGATTCGGGACTTCGGATTATGGAAGCTTCTTTAGCAGAAGTCTTCGGCGATGATGAAGTTGCAGTTGTTCATCCGCGTAATTTGGAGCATGTAGCAGGCCACCAAACGGAGATAATAGGCGTTTCGGGTCACGATTTCCTGGGTATCAATCCGCCGACCTCTGAGTTCGTTGATATGTTAGACATCGGCCCGCCGTACAACCGAATAAAGTTCTTTGAACTGATGAAAAAACCGGTGATGAGAGAGAAGATAGTGGTAGCAGGCGGTAAAGCAGCATGGCAGTTGACTGACGAGTCGATTATGGACAAACTGAATATAGATTATGTACATCTTGGCGAGGGTGAAATTACCGTTCCCGCAATGTTCACATCTATACTCGCAGGTGAGACACTGCCGCGGATTATAAAAGGAAAAGATCCGGACGCAGATGCGATCCCTAATATCACGGGTGCCACTATTCACGGATTGGTAGAAATAAGCAGAGGCTGTGGAAGAGGCTGCTCCTTCTGCACTCCGAACATGCAACGGCTCCGCTTCAAGTCTATCGAGCATATTGTACGTGATGTGGCGGTAAATGTAAATGCGGGTCAGACGGCAATATCACTTCATTCTGAGGATCTACTTCGTTATGGTGCACAAGGAATAGCACCGGACGAAGAACGTGTTCTGAACCTGTTCCGGCATGTTACCGCAGTGAAAGGGATTGAGCGTATTGGTGCGAGCCATATATCTCTTGCCTCCGTCTATCATGAGCCCGAACTTCTTAGTGCTATCTCAGAATTATGCTACTCCGTGCTCGACCGTGACTGGATGGGCGCGCAAACAGGAATAGAGACCGGGAGTGAAAGACTGATTGCGAAGTACATGAGCGGAAAAGCAGCGCCATCTCAGCCAGAGAAATGGCATGAGATTGTCACACAGGCTTTTGGTATCCTCGATGATAATAACTGGTTTAACGCAGCAACGATGATTAACGGTCTGCCGGGCGAAACTACAGATGACGTGATTAAAAGCATAGAGCTGGTAGAGGATTTAAAAGGGACTTCTTCTATTATCGTACCGCTGAACTTCGTTTCCATGCGTGGGTCCATGCTGGATAGCGAGGAAACGTTTACCATAGCGAAGATGACGCCAGAGCACTGGCAACTTCTGGGTGTATGCATAGACCACAATCTGAATCTCACGCCAAAACTAATTAAAGAATACAATAGCGCTAAGGGGCTCAAAAGCAGTTTATTTTGTCTCGCTGCGAAATATATGGCGAATGCACTACAGAAGTATGTGAAAACAATGAAAAGGGGCGAAGCACCAACAGATCGTAAAGAGACAAGTAAATGGCTCAATCCTGATCTATCGGCTATGTAGCTTATTGTAACCACAAGATTACACAGATTTCCACAGATATTTTCTTAATGCACACAGGATGTTGCAATAAAATAATCGAGATCAATAAGATTTTTAAGTTTTGTATCGAAAAATCTAGGTTTATATAGCTAATTAATGTAATTGATAAATAGATGAAAAATTAGGAGGTGAAAAAATAAAAAATGAAAGATGAAAAAGATAATAAGGTAAAGACAGTGGTTATAATGGCGACGGCAATATTAGTATTGATGTCTATGCTGCCAGTAATGGTAAGTGCACAAGGCGACGTAAAAATCAATGAGATTATGTATAATCCACCGGGAACAGATACAGATCTCGAATGGATTGAGTTATATAACAATGACACAACGGCAATAAACATTACCGGCTGGAAGTTTTACGAAGCAGATACCAACCACCGCTTAACACTTGTACAAGGAAGCATGGTCATCCCTGTTACAGGGTATGCAATTATCGCAGATAACGCAACAGCGTTCTTAAATGAGTGTCCTGAGTGCAAGTGTACAGTGATGGACAGCACTTTTTCGTTACGTAACAGCGATGAATATATAGCACTGAAAAATGCCACATTAGTCCTTGTTGACGAAGTAACATACAATGCGTCATTGGGCGCGGATGGAAACGGTAAGACGCTAGAACGAAATGTAGCAGGAGCTTGGGCAGAGAGTACTGTAGATGGAGGAACACCATGCGCAGAGAATGGTGAGGCGATCGTAATACCATTTTCAAGCTGGATTCCGCCAGTGATTTACACATCCAACATTACCGTTGATACCATGAACCCGGAAAACGTCGGAAAGAACGCAACTACTGGGCTTTTTACTGCAACGGAAGAGATAGACAATGAGACATATTATGTAATTAACACAAGCAAACCCAGTGGCTATACGAAAATGTACATTAGTATGGATGACGAGAATGAAGATTACCTGATGAAACGGGTAGTGACAGAGGCGGCGCCTGGATTAGAACCATTGAATTTGACCTTTGACCCAGCATTTGTGATGTGGGACTTCCCGTTGGAGGCTGGAAAAACATGGACGTCTACATCCAATGTCACCGGAAACTTGTTAGTCAGTGATGATGCAATAGTTACGGTTAACTCGACCGCAGTAGTACATAGTAAAATAACCGCAGAAGAAGTAGCAGTACCACTTGGAACGTTCCCATGCTTAGTAATCGAAACTAATATCAGTTATGAAGTAGCGGGCATACCGATCTCGAATTTGGAAAAGTCCTGGAAAAGTCCGACGGATACTGGGTTCTTGACTCTGAAACATCAAAGCTATATCAACGGAGCCCTCGTGGAAGAGCAAGAGCTGATTGAGGCTATATCACCAACGTATGCGAATGAAAGCAACAACAATACCACGATCAACCTTACGACTGGTCGCTTCTTAGTTATCACACTGGAAGGGAATCCAACTACTGGCTATACATGGGAAGTAGAAGAGCTTAATGAGCAAGTGTTGCAACAAGTAGGCGATATAGCGTTTGTGCAGGATTATGCCGAACCCGGTCTCGTCGGTGTTCCCGGTAAGCAAATCGCCACGTTTGAGGTTGTCGGTGCAGGTGACGCAACCATAAAAATGGTCTATCACCGACCTTGGGAAACAGAGGTGGAACCATTAGATACGTTTACTTTGAATGTGACCGCAAGCTGATGTGCAAAGTGACAACACAATGGGCATCGTTGACATAGAACATAAAAGTGTTTAGGGGTTTTCTTTTACCCCCTAATTTTATTTTTATTGTATATAAACTATAATTTCCACCTATAAATTTAATTTAGGACGCGGATTTATTTTCTTCTGCGTTAATCAGTGTTAATCGGTGTCAATAAGTTATTTTATTGACCTTTTTTGCGAAGCAAAAAAAAAACGAAAGTTTTAATAATGATAATAGATGAAGATATAAGAGTCGAATAAAATAAAAGGTGAAAAAAAATGCACGATAAAAAAGGGTATAGGGTAAAAATCGCAGTTATAGCGACTGCACTAATATTTGCGTTGACGTCTTCTGTATCCGTAATGTCAAGTACATTAGGAACCAGCAGCGACGTGATGGTACTAAATGCAAGTGCTACTCCACCGATAATAGCAGTGAACACGGATATTACAGAGCTGCGAGTTGACGTAGCCGGCATAAACAGTTCAATCGACCTTGTAAAGATAGATCTATCACCGCTAGGCGGAAATGCAAGCACGATAATGTCCCTTATCGGAAACTTTACTGAAGGCGATATATCCGGGTACAGATACAAGTACAGCACAAACGCAAGCGCTGAGGGCTCATTCAAGCTAAAGGTTAATGCAACGGACATGAAAGGTAACTACAACAATTCAGTGAGTTTTATGCTGCAAGTGAAAAGAATCGTGATACCCGTTCCAACAGCGATTCCAGCAATGACGTTTATTTCTAACATCACCTATGATAGCGAGCGCACAAACGTCGGGCAGAACGCAACAACCGGCTTTTTTACTGCGACCGAAGTGATAGACAATGCGACATATTATGTAATTAATACAAGCAAACCTACCGGCGGTACAAAGATGTACGTAGATCTTGGCAATAAAACGATCACCATGAGACGGATAGTGACGGAACCAGGACTATCGGATTTGACCTTTGAGCCAGAAGTAGTAATGCTCGATTTCCCGTTGTGGGCAGGAAAAACGTGGACGAATACAGCCAGAGTCACAGGCATGATAGCCAATGAAACTGGTGCAATAATTCCAATTAACGCCACTGCGGTAATATCGGGCGCAGTGACCGAGGAAGTGAACCTGACAGTGCCTTATGGTACGGTTCCCTGCTTGGTACTTGAACTCAATTGCAGTTTCGACAGTTTGGGACAGCCGCAAACGCATCTGGAAAAGTACTGGATAAGCCGAGTAGACAATATGATTTTGATCCCGAAATCAGAACGCTACATCAATGGAAATCTCACGGAAGAACTTGAGCTGATAGATGCTTTCGCTGTAAATGAGACCGCAAGCTGAATGTTTAGATAAGGTGATAAAAATGGTGGAGCAGCTTCCGGAAGAAGGTAAAATATGGTTCAATGGTGCGTTTGTGGATTGGAAGAAAGCGCAAGTGCATGTTCTTGCACATGGCTTGCATTACGGGTCTGGCGTTTTCGAGGGGATACGGTGTTATGCAACGGAGAAAGGTTCATTCATCTTCAGGCTAAAGGAACATGTAGACCGGATGTATCGATCCGCGGCGTTGTATAAGATGGAAATACCATATACAAAGGCAGTAATGACGGACGCAATAAAGGAAACAGTTCGCATAAATGGATTTGATGCTTGTTACATAAGACCTATTGCTTTCTATGGGTACCATCACCTGGGTGTGAACCCAGCAGGCAATCCTGTGGATTGCGCTATTGCAACATGGCGGTGGGGTGCGTATCTTGGTGAAGATGCGTTAAAAAATGGTATAAGATGCATATTCTCATCATGGTGCAGAATAGACCCTAGAACACTGCCGGTTACTGCAAAGGCGACGGGGCATTATCTAAATTCGCAGTTAGCTGTGTTTGAGGCAACAGAAAGAGGGGTTGACGAAGCGATAATGCTTGATATTAACGGCTATGTGGCTGAAGGTCCGGGCGAGAATATATTTGCAGTAAAAAATGCAATTCTATATACGCCAGAAGCGGAATCAGCTATTCTGCCCGGCATCACCAGAGATTCTGTGATCACTATTGCACGGGATATTGGCTACGAGGTGGTAGAGAAGCCAATAACGAAGGCGGAACTGCTATCTGCTGATGAGGCTTTCTTCACAGGTACCGCAGCAGAGGTATCGCCAATACGAGAGATAGACGATGTAACAATAGGCGAAGGCAAGAGGGGAGAAGTGACAAGCGTGCTACAGAAGAAGTTCTTTGATGTGGTAAATGCAAAAGAGGAGAAGTATATGAGCTGGCTGGAGCCGGTAAGTATATGAATGACCAAATATACATACTCTATCACGGCTCGTTTGGCGAGCTGGTAACAGGTCATCTGGCTATGGGCGGGCTTGCAGACCGGATAGTGGCACTCTATGATCTCAAAGTTGCGTCCGTATCGCTTGACGATCCCGAGAGCGACATGCCGGAAGACATACCACTATCCGCGTGTGATCTTCTATTAGTGCTTGGGATACTCCCGAAGGCAGGTGACCTCGTTCCGATAATAGCAAAGAGGACAGGCGCAAAGGCGGTTATATGGCCTATTGAGGACCCAAACCTGATACCAGAGGGGCAGTATTCAATAGAGGAGGAGCTAAAAAAGGATGGTATAGACGTGGAATTCCCGGAACCGCTTTGTACTTTGGATACGAGCGAGAATGAGATAGTCAATTCTTTTGCCGTGCATTTTGGTATGCCCAAATTCGAACTCCGGGTTAATGCGAAGAACATGATTATCGAGGAGGTGAAAATCATCAGAGATACACCTTGCGGTACGGCGTCAAAGATTGGACCGAAGATCGTTGGTATGTCATACAAGGATATGAAATCACTTGAGGATAAGGTGATGCAGATGCATGATAACGAGTGCGTGGCTTATATGGGTCCGGATAGACCGATAATGCAGCAAGCTGGTAGATTGCTTGCAGATGCGATAAAAGAGGAGCTGATATAAAATATCCCGTAATTGTTTAGCAGGTACTATAACAAGTACTATACCACAAAACGTTAAGATTGCGTACAAAGAGTTGGGTACTGGCGACCCCCTGCTCCTGATAATGGGCTGGGCTGGAACAATGGATCTCTGGAATCCAAGTGTGGTAAATACCCTTGCTGCACACTATCGGGTGATCATATTTGATAATCGTGGGATGGGGAGCTCAACGGCAACAGAAGAAAATTTTACCATCGAACTCTTTGCAGATGACACAGCGAACTTCATGGATGCGCTTGGCTTGGAGCATACAGATATACTTGGCTGGTCTATGGGCACCCAAACCGCGCTGGAACGGTTCATACAGCCGATTGCTACAGATAACTCAGGATACCTTAGTCATTACCGGGACTGAGGATATAGTGTTTCCACCGCGCAATTCCGTTATTATTGCTGAACAGATACCGGGCGCCTGGCTTGTTCAATTCAAAGGTGGTGGTCACGGTCTGATGTTCAAATACCCGGAAACTTTTTTAACGTCACGTAACAATAGATTATATATAGTGCAGAAGATAATATTTGAGAAACCAGACATCGAACAGATTAACCGCCACGGTCTTAAAGCAGTGGATATGCATTATCATACAAACCATTCGGACTCTCCGACCAGAGTAAAGAATGCATTAAAACTTGCGAAACAAAAGGGTTTCGGGCTTGCAATTACCGATCACAACCAGATAAGTGGAGTGATTGAGGCTTACGAGCTGAAGACAGATGTTCTTGTTATACCCGGCATGGAAGTAAGCGCCCGAGACGGGCCGCATATACTTGTCTATTTCTATACCATTCCCGAGCTGAAGGAATTTTATGAACAATATATACATAAAAACAAGCGAAAAAGCCCGTATCTTGCTATAACGTTAACCACACAGGAGATAGTAGAAAAGACAGAAGAATATAACTGCATAACCGTTGCCGCACATCCGTATGGATACCTGTTGTTCAACAAGGGCGTCCAGAAGTGTATTGAAGCAGAGTACCTCAATCAGGAGATAATCGCGTATTTTGATGCTATCGAAGTTATTTGTGCCGGTATGGTCAGGAACCTGAATATAAAGGCAGCAAAACTTGCAGGCACTTTTGATAAGGGAATAACCGGCGGTAGTGACGGGCACCTGCTCACAGACCTCGGGAAGGTTGTTACATGTACGCATGCAGAAGACGTTGACGGGTTTCTTACGGATATTCTGCGAAGGAGGAGCATGGTTATCGGTCGTGAGAAGAACATCCTGCTAAAATGCGCTATGGCTTCAGTCGTTCTGACGAAATACATCAAATATACTGCACCCTCGCTGGGGATACACTATGAGCAGAACATGCCACGGGTCAAGCGAATGGGTGAGCGAGCAATACGAAAATTCAAACGGTGAATAATTGAAAAATATAAAATAAAAAAAAATATTGTAGGGGTGTTTATTTCTTGCTCACCCCCCCCCTTATCAGGTTTTGATCACCGTTATCTCTTGCTTTATGCTGCGATTTGTCCTTGCGCGCTCTTCGCTACGAATGCAAGCGAAATAAGCGTTATGCCACTGAAAATACCGTAAAACGCGATTAGAATGGCCATAGTAAGCAGCCCCTCTAATAACGGAAGACAAAGTAGCAGCACACCGATGATTAACGCTAAAAAACCATTCACTATTAGCAGTCCTTTACTGCCATCGCCCTTCGGTAGCGCGAAACCTCCGACTATCTTGAATATACCGCTAACCACTAGCCAAACCATGATCAACCAAAGTATCACTACTGTACTAATCCCAGGCCAAAACAGGATGAGTAGCCCCAATATGATACCACACACACCTTCAAGGATTCGCAACCAGCGGCGTCCTTTATGCGCTGTTATCGAAGCGACAAGAGCGAAGATACCCCATACAAATGCAAATGCTCCTACGAGGATGATTATAGAAACCACTGCCGGCGGCCAGAACAAAATCATAAACCCGATAATCAGAGCAATAACACCTTCCACCGCCAAAGCCCACGACTCCTGTGCCAAAATACTGCGCTCTATACCTTTTATTTCATTCATATTTTTCCCTCCTCATCCGGAATTGCTACTAGCTGTTCCATATCGTAAATACTGCATGCAAAATCCGGATGCACAAACACACTCACTCATATCTACACTATTCTACAAGTCTCTAATTGCAGTCACTACATATCCCAATACCGTTTTGACCACTTTTGTGCCCTACCCCCTTTTTATTGCTCGCTGTGAGAGTTTCCCACATGCGAAATATACTAAATGGTTTATATACGGGAAAATATATAAAGTTTTCGGATATTTGCAAAATATATGCAGATGCGAAAGAACTTCCTGACTCTTTTATAACAAAAAAAACCCGAAAAGCTTATATATAGCTATAAATTATAGGTGTTACACATAGAAAAAATTGTAAAGTCGCAGATAATACCTTAGCGGCTTTAAAACATAGGAGGGGATATATAAGAATGAAAAATGGAATAGAATTGGGGGTAGAAGGAACAGCACCCGATTTTGCAGTTAGTATGGGCGGTATAGAACAGAGTGTGACAAGTTCGGAGGTGGAGCTAAAGTTATGAGTGAAGAGGCTCGTTATTTCGGCCGTCTGCCGTGGTCAATGGCTGCGGAAGGCATTATAGCACTAATTATCGGCGCTTTGATTTTAGCTTTGCCTGGACTGACACTGGTCACGTTGACCTGGATCGTTGGTATCTTTGCACTTCTGGCGGGGATATGCGCACTTATCGCTCTGATAGGATCGCATAAAGGGCAGCGTGGAGTACTAATAGCAGGGGGACTCTTAAGTATCATATTAGGGTGTATATTCCTTGCATGGCCGATAGATACTACTGTGGTACTACTTTGGTTGCTAATGATATGGCTAGTGCTTTATGGTATATACAGGATTGTGCATGCCATTCGGCAACCGCCGGAAGATCATAGTAGATGGCTAGACATTTGTCTTGGTATTATTTCGCTAGTAGTCGGCGTGATTTTAATCGCTCTACCGATGCTAGAAGGGTTAGAAGTCCTGGCCTTGCTATTGGGTATTTATGCGGTTATCGCCGGCATATTACTTATTTGCCTCGCCGGTGCGGAGTGGAGCAAGCGCAAGCATATGCAAACAGGGTAGCACCAAGCAACAAATTCTGGAACAGTGATTCAAAGCTAGTATCGATAAGATAAAGGAAGGGGTTGCAAATAAATACCCCTTC
>JAUWND010000175.1 GCA_030612835.1 Candidatus Methanophagales archaeon
AAAACCACGAGATTCCACAAGATTAACACAAGAAATTAAGGTTAATATGGATGGGATAGCCAATAGTTTATTAAAACATAAGTACTATTATTGTTTTCTCGTGAAAATCTGTGTAATCTTGTGGTTTGCTAAACAAATACTTTAATTTTAGTTGGATATTATGCTTTCTTGATTTATAAAACGTGCTAACGCTTTCGCATACACGCCCCTAAAAAGGCAATAAACGGTGGTGACGGCTTGTTTGGTCTCGACTTGAATTCCGGATGGAACTGCGTAGCGAAGAAAAACGGATGCTGCTGATTCTCCAATATCTCCATCCTTAGCCCACTTCTATCGCTACCCGAAAAGATCATCCCTTCTCGCTCTATCATACCTACATACTCAGGATTTACCTCGTACCGGTGCCTGTGCCGTTCCACGATCTTCTTCTTGCCATATACCCGTTCCGCTAATGTATCCCCTCGTATAAACACTTCATGATCGCCCAGCATCATCGTTCCACCTTTCGCAGTCACACCTTTTTGCTCTTCCAGCAGGTCTATCACTGGATGTGGCGTATCACAGAGTTCAGCGCTATGTGCATCCTTCAGTTTTGCGATGTTCCTCGCTGCTTCTATCACCGCTAACTGGAATCCGAAACACAACCCCAAAAATGGTATTTTATTCACTCTTGCATATTCTATCGCCTTTATCTTACCTTCGGCACCACGAATGCCGAAACCACCTGGAACCAGTATGCCCTGCACATTATCAAAAACGGTTATCGCACCTTTAACTTCCAAATCTTCCGCTTCTAGCCATCGCATCGTCACTTTACAGCCTATCGCCGTAGCTGCGTGCTTTATCGCTTCCTTTATACTCAAATAGGAATCCTCTAACTCTGCATATTTGCCCACTATCGCTATTAATATCGCATTATCACCGGCAGAGAGCGCCTTTTGCCGCTCTACCATCTTCAGCCAGGCCATGTCTTTTTTTTGCTGCTCTAACTGCAGCTTTTGCATTACATAAGTGTAAATACCTTCCTTCTCCAGTAGTAGCGGCACTTCGTATATGTCCTCTGTATCAGGTGCGCTAATCACCGCTTCCGGCTTCACATTACAGAACATTGCTATTTTCTTCTTCACGTCCACCTTCAGTGCCTTTTTACATCGGCATACGATTATATCAGGTTGGAGCCCTAGTTCTCGGAGTGCCTTCACAGAGTGCTGTGTGGGCTTCGTCTTTTGCTCGCCCAAAGCAGTAAAAGGGACTAAAGTAACGTGAATGAATAGGAAATCAGTCTCGCTCTCTTCGCCCTGCATTTGCCTTACCGCTTCCAGGAAGGGCATGCTCTCTATGTCGCCAACCGTGCCACCTACCTCCACCAAGCAGATGTCGGCGCCACTATTAGCTGCAACATCCCTTATTCGTGCCTTTATCTCATTCGTCACATGCGGGATTATCTGCACCGTCTGACCCAGATATTCACCCTTCCGCTCTCGCTCTATGACCGCGGAATAAACGACGCCCGTGGTAATATTATGCGCTCGCTCCAGCTCAACATCAGTGAACCGCTCGTAATTACCCAGATCAAGGTCAACCTCCGTGCCATCGCCCAGGACATACACTTCGCCATGCTGAAAGGGATTCATCGTACCGGCATCTATGTTTATGTACGGGTCGATCTTTATCGGCACGATTTTATAGCTCCGATCACGCAATATCCGGCCAATGGAGGCCATGGTGATGCCTTTTCCAAGTCCGCTCATCACGCCCCCGGTCACCACAATGAATTTCATGCTCATTTCTTAGAATAGATATTTGTTTAGCTCTTATTATAACCACAAGATATTATTAGAAATTATAAATAACGATAAATATGAAGAGTAAAGAGGCGATTAAAGCACATATAAATGACGCTGGCGGGAAATAGAAGACAAGAACGAAGAAAATGAAGAATAATATCGCCGCAACTGCTGACACACCCAATCGCTGAAGAAGGACTTTCTCCTCTGATGAGACCTTAATTACCTTCTTTTCCTTTAGCGTCGCCACTTCCATTTCATGCTCTTCTTTACGCTCTTCTTTTGCCTCTATTATCGCTACGGAGAAACTCTTCTTCGACGCTCCATAGCCTGCACTTACGAATATCTCGCCGACATCCAACTCCGCTACCACTCCCGCATAGCTCTTTGGCAGTCTTACAATCGCTGCTATCTTCTCCTTATCTATTACATAGACCTTATCCCGCAATATCATTACCTTGTCTTTCATCTCCTCACCGAGCGAGAAATGCACATGCGTTGGCTTTCCATGATTGGTGATAATAATCTCGAAGCTCGTTTCCTCGCCTACGTTCAGTGGAATCTTCAGTACATCATGCTCAAATTCTATTGAATTCAAACTCTTTCTACTCAGGTATATCCTTTGCTGTATCCTTTCCATCCCATCTATCATCTATCTCCCTGTCCTAAGCGAGTGATGGCAAAAAAATAAAATAAAATAAAATGAAATAAAAGGGAATCAAGCAAACTTTAGTCAGAACTTTGCCTTAGCTCTGGCGGCAATAGGTTTGGAATGCCATCATCTATGGGGTACCGCTGGTCGCATTTCCCACAGTATAAGCTTCCGACTACTATCTCTCCCTTTTCATCCTCCTCTTCTATACTTAAATCCAAATCGCCCTTGCACATTGGACATGCGAGTATGTCCATCAGCTCTTTTTTCATCACTTACCCCCTAAACTAATTAACATCTTTAATTAAAACACTACCTATATACTTATGATGTTTTTTTTTTGAACAAACTAAAATCAATTATTGACACAGATTAACGCAGATTGACACAGATGATAATGATCAACAATGTCAAACTTGAATAAATCCGTGTAAATCCGTGTAAATCTGCGTCCTAAATTAAATAAGAGGTAGTTATACTTTATACAAAAAAAAAATAGTCCGAAATGGTTGAAAATCGAAAAATGGCACAGGATTTTAGGCGATCGTGTTACTTGAGTGAATAGGTTGGCTAGGATAAGGGTATGTATTGTATGATATGGCGCCATAAGTCAAACACATGCCAGCCAAAACCTATCGTCACACATAATATCATTTTTATGATATTGTGTTAGTAACATTAAGATAGTATTTAAATAGCAAAAGATATTTAGAATGTGGAATAGATATTTAAAAAACAAAAGGAGGTGAAAAAAATATTATGGAAAGAAGAAAAAAAATGGCAAGGATATTGGCTATAGTTCTAACAGGACTATTCATTGCAAGTGCAGTGGGCATAGCGAGTGCGCATTTTACGATGATCTTCCCCAGTGATAGTCAAGCCACCATATGGGATGTGGCGCCTGAGGACTACATAGCAGAGCTTGGCGAGACAAAGACTGTCTATATAATGTGGGGACACCCCTACGAGCACATATCGTTTGATATGGCTTCGGCACCTGAAGTCTCAGTAATGAAACCAGACGGCACGATTGAGCAACTTAGTACTGAACAGCTCACCGTTGATGGTATGGATGAAGAAGGGAATCCGGGAACCTTTGTAGCGTACAAAGCCTCGTTCATTGTTGATCAGAGGGGTGATTCCGTTGTCTTTGTGGAATATAATGACGAAGGCGAGAATCTGATAGACTGCACCAAAGCGGTGATCCACTGTGGTGAAGAGGACTGGGTAGGTTGGGATGCCGAGGTCGGACAGAAGACCGAGATTCTACCTTACATGCGGCCCTATGGCATGGAGGAAGGTTTTGTCTTCGGGGGACAGGCAATGTACGACGGTAAGCCTCTTGCGGGTGCACCGGTAGAGGTTGAGATATACCACACACTGGACTTAGGTAAAGAGATCGTAGAAACCGCAGAGAAGATGTTCCCGTATGACCCACCGATGATGTTCACAAGACTTACCAAGTCCAATGAGGACGGCGAGTTTGTATATACGCTCGACGAGCCCGGGATATGGTTTGTTGGCGCGACTATGGAACCCGCGAGTGGACGTAACATAAGGGGTGTCTTCATCGTGCCAATACTTGAGGCATTCCCGCCAGTAGAAGAAGCTGCGGCGCCTGCGGAACTCGAAGGAGTAAAGACCCGTTTAAAGGCATTAGAAGAGGAAACGGCTACTTCCACCCAAGCAACTCCGGGATTTAGTGCACTAGCCGCGATAGCCGGTTTGTTTATCGTCGTGTATCTAGTAAAAAGGAGAAAGGACTAAGCAAGACCCAAGATGGTGCACATATCTGATGGGATATTATCTCTGCCTGTATTGGCAGGGGGATGGGCAATCGCAATTGCGTTGATAGCAGTAGCGCTCTGGTGGAGCAAAAAAAAGGGCAATATAGATGAGGAAATCCCAAGGTTATCTGTGATGACAGCGGCATTTTTCGTCGCTTCGCTCATCCATATACCCGTAGGACCGACAAG
>JAUWND010000015.1 GCA_030612835.1 Candidatus Methanophagales archaeon
GAGAGAAGATGTCCGCGTCAGAGCGGATATTTTTGTATATCTTCTCGCTATTTCGCACAGATGTAACGGAAAATGATTTTGCAGGTGTATTTCGGCATAAAATAGAAGATACAAAATTTAATGATGTGTTAGTTAACATGAATAAACTTGATTTCAAAGACTTAATTGACGGTTTGGTGGACTGGCGTCTCATCTCTTATGATGAAACGAAAAAATTGTATGCAACACACCCGTTGATCAAGGGCTATTTCGAATCAGATTTTGATGATAAGAATAAGAAGCTATGTCATAAACGCATCTACAAGTACTTTGGCGAATATGCGCCAGAGCAGCCTGGAACTTTAGAGGAAATGCAGCAGTTATTTGAGCAGCTTTATCATGGCTGTGCAGCCGGGCTTTATGATGAGGTGTTTAATGATGTTTATCGCGATAGAATACGTAGAATGGATGAACATTTTATTACCCATAAACTTGGTGCTTGGGAAATCGACCTATCTCTTGCTAAAACCTTCTTCCTGAAAGGCGACCTTTCACAAATGCCACTTGTAAGTAAAAGGAGCGCCCAAAGCTGGCTACTTGCCACAGCGGGACTGGCACTTTTTGTTACAGGCCGACCAAAAGAGGCTGAAGAATTATTTATTCGAAAAACAAACATGCAAATCGAAGACAAAGACTGGAAAAATGCCTCTGTGGGGTATCAAAACTTAGCGGAACTTCAATTTCGAACTGGTGAACTCGAGTCTGGACTTGAGAGTGCTAGAAAGGCTCTTGATACATCAGAGAAAGCAAAGTCTGTACAGTGTATCTTGTTTTCAAAAGCATATATTGCCTGGATACTTCATCTATTGGGCAAAGGCAAAGAGGCAGACAATTGGTTCCGTCAGGCAGATGAGCTTCAAATAATGATTGAAGGTGTTCGACTTTACGGTTTACGAGGAGTTAAGTATGCTGACTTTCTCTTTCTAATGAAAAGAACTGATGAAGCATTTGAACTAGCAAAACAAAACCTTGAGATTTGCCAAAGATATAATGCTGTAAATGACAGCTCAAGAGGTTATCGCTGTCTCAGTGCTATTGAAAGAATAAGTGGAAACCATAAAGATGCTGAAATTCACCTTCAAAATGCCCTTGAGATTGCTCGCAAGGTGGGCATGCCTTTTCTTGAAATCGAAGCACTGCTTGAGTTCGGCAGGCTGCAATTAGATATGGGAAGGCATGAAGATGCTATCAGTGATGCAAAAGGAGTCCTGAAGATTTGTGCCCGGACCGGTTTTAAGCTCTATGAGCCGGAGGCGGAGATAGTTTTAGGAAAGGCGTATATGACACTAAACGACCTTGAGCAAGCCAAAACCCTTGCCAATTCAGCTTATGAAAAAGCTATTGCTATGAACTACCGCTGGCCGGAGGGAGATGTAGCGCATTTACTGGGAGAAATTTGTTTGGCGATGGGTGATAAAGTGGAAGCCCGGAAGTGGCTAAAGAAAGCGGTTGCATGCAGGAAAGAGATTTTAGATCCAGAACTGAAAGATTCGGAAAGGATGCTTAAAAGTTTATAAAATCAAAATTTAGAGGGATAAGAATAACATGACATGGTTTGAGAAATCAAAGAGTTTTGAAAAGAATGCTGAGAATGCGTTAAAGATGGATCTTTATGACATAGCATGTTTTTCATGCCAGCAGGCAGTAGAGCTGTACTTGAAGGGCAAGATAATAGCTAAAAGTGGGTCGAAACCATATACCCATTCTTTGGTTGAGCTCTTAAAGATTATCGAAAAGCTAGGGCACGAAGTGCCAAATGACATATTGAAGTGTGCAAAGGAGTTGGGCGAGCATTATTCGCAGTCAAGATACCCGGATGCCAGGATTACAGAATATGAGGTGGACGAGGCAGAAAACGCAATGAGATGTATGGAGGAGATATTGAAATATGCAAAGCTATTATGAGGTAACACGAGAGCTGCATGATGAATGGGGAGTGAATTTTAAAGCGTTTATTGACGGATTGAAAGGGAAAGAGATGTGTGTAATCCTCTTCGGCTCGAAGGTTAAAGGCGAAGATAATTTATTGAGTGATTTCGATCTGCTGATCATCACAAAAGATAAAGGAGATATGGTATTAAATATTGATTTCCCTGCTGATTTGTTCTGCTATACCCTCGAAGATTGCTTAAACGAGATTAAGAACAAGAACACAATTTTTTTAGATGCGTTTACACAGGGAAAGGCCATATTTGATAGTATTGATGTATTCGATTTTTTGAAGAATGAAGTGAAATATGTGGTTGAGAGAAGTGGATTGATAAGGTCTGTGGATGGTTGGTTGGTAAAGGCTGTGGTGTGAGGGGTTGTTTGATGGATTTAGCAAGAAAGCATAATATCCAACTAAAATTAACTATTGACACAGATTAACACTGATTAACGCAGAAGAAATCAAATCCGTGTAAATCCGTGTAAATCTGCGTCCTAAATTAAATTTATAGGTAGAAGTTATACTTTATATACAAAAATAAAGGCGCACAAAATGAACCCGAACCTGATAACTGACTTCCTAAGGAAACAAAACGTCTTTGCCGTTGTTGGCGTCTCGAAAAACCCAGCGAAATATGGCCATCAGGTATATAGTGACCTGAAAGAAGCAGGTTATGTAGTTTACGCAGTGAACCCGACTATAGACGAAGTCTTAGGTGATAGATGCTACCACTCGCTGAGCGAACTGCCCGAAATGCCAGACGTTGTAGATACCGTAGTCCCGCCTGCGGTAACAGAAGGGGTAGTTAAGGAATGCAAAGAATTGGGAATAGCGCGAGTGTGGATGCAACCCGGTTCAGAATCCGAAAAGGCGATAAATTTTTGTGTGGGAAAAAACATAGAAGTAGTGCATGATATGTGTGTGATGGTAAAGAGAAGGGAATGAGAAGCTGTAAACCCGATTGGAAGAAATGAATAAGAATCAAAAAAAAAAAAAAACGCGATTTCACAAGATTAACACGAGAACTTGAGATTATTAGGGTATAAAGTAGCTAATAGTGTACTGAAATTATGTTAATATTATTCTTTTTCTCGTGGAAATCTGTGTAATCTTGTGGTTACAAAAAGTAGCTAAACAAATACTTTCTATTTATATTATTCTCCCCAAAACTCGAAATGGCTTCTTAATTATTCTTTTTACCCGCTCTATATTCTCTTCTTCCATTGTAAGAAGGATAACAGTTGAAGGTCCCGCGGATTTTTCAATATCTACCTTTAAACGCTCTTCTATTCCACGCTCCATCTTAATCCGATAGCCGCCGAGATGCTCCATCATCTTTAATCCGCCTTTTATCCCTTCATGACCAACAGGTATGAGTTCATGAACATAACTCATCTTTGAAAGTTTTAACACATCCTCTACCATTATGATGTCCCGGGCATTGGCATTTATGGCGTCTATCACTTCATACCCCACCTTTGGCACACCTACGGCAGCGATTATGTCATTCTTTAATGATTTACCCATTTTCAATTCTTTTTCACTACCGATTCCAAGTACCGTAATACCTATACCTGTTTGTTTCGTTTTGATATTCTCTTCTGTATGCCCTTCTAATACATCCACCGTTTTGATTTTAAGCGCTTCTTCTCTTATCCCGTGAAATATTCGTGATCCGGTAGGGAAAAATTCAACACTCAAGTTTGCAATTAAAGCAATTGGCTGCGCACCCGAAGCTAAAACTTTTATAAGAACTGTTCGCGCCATTAACCGACCAAAGACTTCGCCATCCAGTTTAATTTCATCTTCATGCTTGGGTCCTATCCCGCCAGAGGATGTATTAGCCAGCACAATTGCCTGTCCATTCTTGAGTTTCATAATAATGAGGTCACCGAAGTTCGATGTCAAAATCTCTTCCCGCGATATGCTTAGGCTTCTAAGCTCTACAAATTCGCCTATATTCTCTAAAAGCTGTAAATAAATTGTTAACGCCTGTCTTATTACCTCTGACCTTTTGATACCGTTCTTTATTGCGATTTCATCAATCCGCTGTATCTTCTCTTTTGGCAGCCTTATGTTTATTGGTTCCATCCTATCACCGCATTTACATTACATGTGTAATGCGAATAGTAAGCTTTAAATGTATACCCCTTTTCCTTCTCCTCATGGATAATAATATACAAGAGTTCGGTACGAAGATTAGTGACTTGATACGGGGGGAGGACATCACACGCGAAGAGGTGAAGGTGATGTTCCGTCAAGTGCTCCTGAACGAGCAGCCGGATTTGCAACAGGGTGCTTTCTTAGCTGCACTAACCGCCAAAGGGGAGACACCAGAAGAAATAGCAGGCATTTGGGACGCCATCTATGAACTTGACACAGTGCCTGTCACACCAACGGTACCTCAGCCACTGGTCGAAAACTGCGGCACTGGTATGGACGCATTGAAGACCTTTAACATCAGTACCGCCGCTGCAATCGTTGCTGCTGCTGGTGGTGTATATATGACCAAGCATGGAGCAAGAGCCATCACCTCCAATTGTGGTGCTATTGACATCTTGGAGTCTGTAGGGATTGACGTTGAATGTGACACGGAACTTGTAAAAAGGAGCATAGAAAAAGCTGGGATTGGTATCTTTAATGGCATGAGTAACAGAATTCATCCGGCGCTGGCAAGGATTCTGTCCCAAATCAGGTTCGGTACAACACTGAATATTGCTGCCTCTCTCGCCAATCCCGCACTTCCACAGTACGGCGTAAGGGGTGTATATTCCAGGAACTTAATCAAACCCGTTACTCTGACGATGCGAAATATCGGTTACCGTCGCGCTATTGTATTTCACGGCTTGAATAGTGATGGGACTAAAGGCATAGATGAAATCTCCACTATGGGCAAGACTTTCGTTAACGAACTACATGAAAATGGAGAGATTACTTCCTTCGCTATTAACCCAGAGGACCTTGGAATCCAATCTACCGACGAGCATGCCCTTCTATCTTCCACAAACAGGAAGGAGGAAACTTTACGCTTCCTCAGGTTATTAACAGGTACGGATTGTAGTGCAAGACATGAAATTGTTTGTCTCAATACTGCACCCATTCTTTACCTGGTGGGCAAAGCCAGAGATATTGAGGACGGCCTCGAGAAGGCAAAAAGGATCCTTGAATCCGGACGAGCGATTAATAAACTGACAGATTGGATAAGGGAACAGAACTTAGATCCAGAACCTGGCGAGAAGAAACTGGAACGTCTATTAGAAGAGGTGGACGCAAAATGAAAGCAGCAGTTCTAAGTGGCATAGAAAACATGGAGATCACGGAGGTAGAGAGACCCGCTTGCAATTCCGGTGAGGTCTTACTAAAATTAGAAGCATGCGCAATCTGCAAAACCGATACGAAGATGTTCCACTCTGGACATCGTGATCTTAAGCTACCACGCATACTAGGACACGAGCTTGCAGGAACGATAATAGAAGTTGGAAAAGGCAACCACAAATTCGATGTAGGAGATCGAGTACAAGTAGCTCCTGGTCTCCCATGTGGTAGCTGTCCTTTCTGTATAAGTGGCGTTCCAAATATGTGTGATAAAATGTCTATAATTGGCTTTCATCATGACGGAGGATTTGCAGAATACATGCTCGTTCCTGCAAATGGCGTTCAAAATGGCTGCATAAATACGATACCCCTTTCTTTATCCTTTGAGGCGGCATCTCTTGCAGAACCTCTTGCCTGTTGCATCAATGCACAAGAACTGAGCAAAATAAAACTTGGTGATACGGTCGTTATCTTTGGTGCAGGACCTATAGGTCATTTACATCGTCAATTAGCACATATTTCCGGCGCTTCTGAGGTAATACTCATAGAAAACAGCCCGGAAAGAATCGCATTTGCTAAAAAAGTCGCTCCGGACTATCTTATTGACTCGACAGAGGTTGACCCGGTGGAAGCGGTAAAAGAAATAACGGGCGGTGCAGACGTCGTTATTCCTGCCTGTTCCGATCCGGAAGTTCCTGCTCTTGGTATCGAGATGCTAAATAAACGCGGACGAATTGTATTCTTCTCCGGTCTGTCACACAGATATGAAAATATACCCATAGATCACAATCAGATACATTATAAGGAGCTCCAAATTTTTGGCGCTTATGGATGTAGCTCTGAACAGAATCGAAAAGCATTGAAGATCTTAGCAGCGAGGAAAATTGCGGTTGATGAGTTAATTACAGATCACATCTCGTTAGACGAACTAATCAACGGTTTTGAATTGGTAGAAACCCATAAAGCAATGGAAGTTGTTGTAACCGCATTTTAACTTTTGTACGGTACGGACCACAAGATCACACAGATTTTTACAAGAAAAAGTCAAAAATGATTAATTAGCCACCGAGACCACAGAGCACACAAAGCAGAGGGAAAATACTCGGTGCTCTCGGTGTATAAAACTCTGTGGCAGAAACTATATTTGCTTTATATAATATACAACGAGAAAATTACCGTTTAGCCAGCACCGAAAGCATTTCATCCTGGCTCTTAACAATCACCGCGCCTTTAGTCCGCAATTGGATAAATCGTTTGGTGGCTACCCCACCGGTAAAATCTCGCGCCGCCAAGTTATCAGCATCAAAGGCCAATAACATTTTGTCCATCTTCAATGCCGCTTCTGCCGCTTCCAAGTTCTTTAAATTGCCAAAACCAAAAGGGATACAGCACAGCACAACAGCATCCGCACGTCCAATCAGCGCTAAATGCGCTTCAAATGATTCTGCCGTTATCGTTGAGAACGGTGCTTCTGTCACAACAGGGATGTTAAGCAGTTTTGCAACTTCGCAATCGGTATCCAGCAGGTTCAACACGCCGGCAGTAACTCTGTAGCCTCTTTCGGTGAGAAGATGCATTGATGATGCTCCCTCACCACCGCCACATATAAGATGAATAGTACCTTTATCTTTAGTTGATGTCTCAAGCGGGCGTTTTATCGGAGAAGGCGATAAATAGCATTGATTAGTTAACGCATGCAATTTAACAATGACATCAGCGCCAAAGGTACTTTTTATGTGCTCTGCAGTTAATACCTCTTCTTGTGAGCCCAGAGAGATGATTTTTCCGCCATGCAGCAATACTAAACGGTCGCAGTACTGAGCAGCTAAATTGAGGTCGTGGATAACGGCAATTACAATTAAGCCTTCCTGTGCAGTCAATCGTTTCAGAAGCCCCATTATCTCTAATTGATAATTGATGTCAAGGTGTGAAGTCGGCTCATCGAGCAGTAACACATTAGGCTCCTGCGTAAGCGCTCGAGCAATGATGACAAGCTGTCTTTCTCCGCCACTCAACTCAGTAATTGGTCTTTCAGCCAGATGCCAGCAGTTAGTAAGCTCCATACACCGCCTCGCTATCGCTATGTCGCTCTCACTTTCCAGTTCTAACCTGCCCAAGTGCGGATTCCTGCCCATAAGCACGATGTCTAGCGTAGAGAACTCGAAATTCACGTTTGTGTCCTGTGGCACGGCTGCGAACTTCCTTGAATACTCCTTGTCCTTCATCGCCATTACATCTCTATTATCTAATATTATTGTCCCCATCTTCGGCTTCAAGATGCGACTGATTGTCCGCAGAAGCGTTGTCTTACCCGAGCCGTTTGGCCCGATGATACCTAAAAATTCGCCATGTGCTGCGCTAAAATCCACGTGCTCCAGGACCTTCACGCTTCCATAGTATGCATCCACATTGTTTATCTCTAAGGCCATTTGCCACTGTTTTTATCTTTATAATTCTTAATACTAATATAAAATAAACATGTACCCCCGATTGTTTTTAATTATAATTTTGATGATGGCTGTTTCGGTCATTACACTTGCTGATACAGTAACTGCAACTGGTACCATGGCCAATACGAACGGCGTAGGTGATGCGAGTGAGTCATTTACTTTCGTGCACATGACTGATGTCCACATAGGATACTACGCTATAAAAGAACTAACAGACGATCCAAGGATCTACAAGCTTATTAAAGTGGTGGATCAAAAAGCATGGTAGAATCGGTGGTGAAGTTTACAGATACGCTACAGGATATAAAAACACACAAGCCCGACTTTATTCTGGATACCGGTGATCTGGTAGAATCAAACAATCTCGACTTTTTTAATGCCTATGCCGAGATACTAAAAAGTATTGATATTCCGGTATATAATACACCCGGCAATCATGATAGACGTGACAGGTATGGACAAGGCGATAATCTTACAAATTATTACGATATTGTAAAGCCACTCAATGGTTCCGTAGATGCAGTGTTATTGGACGATTTTGGCGATTACTATTTCGATTGGAAGGGTTATTGCTTTGTTGGATTAGATTCAGGAGCCGATTATAGCGTTTATACAGAATGGCGGGATATAAACCCTACTATGCTGCTGTACTTGTTATTGCTCGGCACACCGGAAAGCAATGGTCTTTGGTGTAGCCAAGTGGAGCGGTTATATACTCTGGATCCTAACATCCCGAAAATCATTTTTATGCATCATCCGGTTATCACCGATAATCATGTCTATTTGCTTCTTACAGGACATACACACAAGGATTATGTGGCGGTCCACGCCCCTCCGGTGGCGGTGCCAGCGATTACGGAATCATATATGTTTATTCAAACAAGAAGTGCTACAAAAGATGAGCATGGATATAAACATGGGTACCGAGTGATCAACATTACCGATGGTGTAATTTCAAACATCTCATCGGAAACAACACCCACTCTTAATCGGTCTACTTTTACTTTGTCATTGGCGAATTTCGTTGCTGAACCCGAATCCATATGGGGTATTAGCGTACGGGACTCATTAGGTCGACATACTGGGATGAATTGGACAACAGGAGACATCGAACGTGAAATACCGGGTTCCTATTACACGGGACATTATAATAAACCACCATCTGATACACCTCAGGTTCTTGTGGTTTATCCATCGGATAATTCGTTAGAGGTTGTTTATCACGCATTGGAATATGGTGATGGCACGACACTTGTAACAAAAGAGTCGGATGTGTTGGTGCTAACAAGCTCGTACAATGAGGTTACGGGTACCGAAACCGCAACAGTCATTGCGAAACGAGGATCTAATGGCGAGCATATCTGGACTGAGTCTGTGAGTGGAACTGTGCCTAATCTAATTGTATCTGCTGGGGACCTTGGCGAGGATGAGAAGGGAGATGTACTGGTGATGATGACAACGAGTGAGTTAGATATGACTACATTTACCACTAACACAGCGGCAAGGCTGATGGCGAAGCGAGGACGCGATGGCGAACATCTCTGGGAAGAGTCTGTAACAGGAATGGATCTCTCTGCATTGTCTGCGAGTGACCTCAATGGCGACAAGAAAAGAGACGTGGTGGTGCATATACACGAGTATGATGAAGCTACGGACACGACAAAAGATACAGTGATAGCAAAACGAGGATATGATGGCAAGCGTATATGGACAACCGAATCGGATGGTCCCATTTGGGTTGGAAGCGCATGGGCGGACCTCAATGGCGATGAAATTGCCGATGTACTGCTCGGATCACATGATCGGGTATATGCGTTGGGATACCGGGAAGAATAGACAGTGCTTGTCGCACGTATGATCAAAACGGGAAGAAGCCGCATTAAGCGGCCCCCTTTTTTTATCGAAAGCATCCGCTAACCGAAGAGTATTAAAACTTCGGTGGAATCTAGTTCATGCCTTCGTTGCCAATGTTATCTCAATTGACGAGACGTTCGCCTTATATCCTTCGTCTCCTGATATCTGCTCAGTCCCTATCTTTATGTCCTTCACTACCATTCCCGGCACGAACTTAGCCCTCGTTACCTCTGCTGTATCCACGGCCCTTGCAATTGCTCGGCCTCGCGCCTTTATCACTACCTCGTCAGAGCCGCTATTGATCTGCGTCACTACCGCCATGACATAACTCATCATAGGCTTAGTTCCGATATATACCACGTTGTCTTCTGGCATTTTTGTATCACCTATTGTATTATATATTGGTGTGGCTTTTAAACATTCACTACATAGATGCACACGAAAAAGAATGATCATGGGGTAATAAAAATAAAAAGGGACATCATAACATTAAGCTATGAGCATGGTACGATAGTAATAAATAGCAATTTCAAGCTGCCGCATACCGTTTGGGATACTCGTGTGGGCTGCTATAGATGCTCATCCCTGTTCTATAAGGACGTGCTAGAATATCTAAATCTATCCGGGCTCGATTACGTGGATAACGTTCTGGACTTATTGCCAATGCCGAATTTAGCATGTAATTTGGCCTTGCGTGACTATCAGAAGGATGCAATAGCTAAATGGCTACAAACAAAAAGCGGGGCTTTAGTTCTGCCCACTGGCGCTGGCAAGACAGTAATAGGCATAAAAGCAATTAGCATGCTGAATGTTCCAGCACTTGTCGTCGTACCGACACTGGAACTGCTAAAGCAATGGAAAAACGAATTGGAGCAGAAATTCGGCATTGAAGTTGGCACATACAGCGGCGAAAAGCATATATTGGGGCCTATAACCGTATCAACCTACGATACCGCGTATTTGAGGGCGGAGGAGCTGGGGAACAAGTTCCTATTCTTGCTCTTCGATGAGGTTCACCATCTGCCATCGCCTGGATATACGAGCATAGCGGAGCTGTTTGTCGCGCCTTACCGGCTGGGGTTGACTGCGACCTACGAACGAGAGGATGGGCGGCATGAAGAGCTCGAAAGATTGATAGGCGGAAAGGTCTATGAAATTGGGCTGGAAAAACTAAAAGGCAAGCATTTAGCTGAATATAAAACGAAGCGGATCGTTACTGATTTAACGGTGGCTGAACGGTCGGAATACGAAAAATACCATGACATATTCACTGATTTCCTGAAGAGCAGGAAAATAATCTTGAAAACGCCAAAAAATTTCCGGCTGCTCGTTATGAGAAGTGGTCGCGACGCAAGTGCGAGAGCAGCTTTGCTGGCGCGAAACAGAGCGAGACGGATAGCTTTGAACTCGAACTCGAAGTTACATGCGCTTTCCCGTATCCTGGATAACCATTTCGGTGAGCAAATGATAATATTCACCGAGCACAATTCGCTGGTTTATGCTATCTCCCGGGAGTTCCTCATACCTGCTATTACGCATACTACGCAGAAAGAAGAACGCGCGGAAATTATGGATAAGTTCCGGGCGGGGAAATACAATGCGATTGTTACCTCTAAGGTTCTGGAAGAGGGCATTGATGTGCCGGACGCTTCTGTTGGCGTTATATTGAGTGGTAGTGGAAGTAAGAGGGAATATAAGCAGCGGCTGGGTAGGATATTGAGGAAGAAAGAGGGTAAACTTGCTATTCTATATGAAATCATATCGAAAAAGACAACAGAAGTGGGTATTGCACAGAGGCGTAAAAGTGAGGCGGGTAAAGGAACTCCCAGTAAATAGTTTACCCATTTTGATAAACTGTTATCATCGAATCAAAATTAAAAAATAGTCTCTGAGGTGGTTAAATAAAAGTTGAAAGAATAGAGAATGACTAACACCGATAGCTACATGCGGGAATTAGTAGTGACCAATCCCTTGGGTGAACCCACATACCGCTTAGTTATCCATACACTCAGACTTCCTCAGGGGAGCAGGGGTCTGGATGCCGGATGCGGGATCGGTTATCATGCTTTATTGCTGGCAGAAGCCGTAGGACCTGCCGGTCATGTCACAGGCATTGATCTGTCCCCTGAGTTTCTAGCTAAAGCAAGAGAAAATGCCAAGAAGGCAGGTATGGCTGAACAGGTCTTTTTTCAGGAAGCCGATATGTACAACCACCCCTTTGAAGACAACACCTTCGACGGGGTATGGAGTGCAAACTGTGTTGGATATGCTCCCGGAGAACCCCTACCGCAGATAAAGGAACTTGCAAGAGTGGTGAAGCCAGGCGGCAGTGTGATCATCCTTGCCTGGTCTTCGCAACAGTTGCTTTCAGGATACCCTCTGCTGGAAGCCCGACTGAATGCGACATCTTCTGGAATTGCCCCTTTTGTTGAGGGGATGAGACCAGAGCTGCACTTCTCGCGTATGCTGGGCGGGTTCCGTAAAGCGGGCCTGGAGCGGACATCTGCCCAGACTTTTGCAGGCAGCGTTCACGCTCCACTGAGTGATGAAATCCGCAACGTCATGATGGCACTGCTTGAGATGCGATGGGCGGATGTGCAAGCGGAACTATCACATAAGGATTGGATAGAGTTTCAGCGTCTATGTTTACCGGACTCACCGGATCGTATCCTTAATAATCCCGATTACTATGCCTTTTTTACATATTCGCTCTTCAGAGGCAGGGTTACTCGATAACAAAAACACCTACTATTTGCTTAATGCTTGCTTTACTTCCTTATCAATATCACTTAATGTTTCCGTTATTCGTATTCCTGTATAGTATATAATTTCTTTTTTTGAAAACTTGTTTCTTTGATCAAACTTTCTTTGTAAAAGAAAGTTTGCTGCGTAAGCCTTTTTCGGTAAAGCCTTTTTCTTTAGAAAAAGGGTTTATCATCACAACTGCATCTTCATCGCCATAATACTCAGGAATTATACGCTGCATGACAAAGCCCAAATGGCTATAAAACGCCCTTGCCACCTCATTACTCACACGCACTTCCACAATCGCATCACCCCTTGTCCGCTTCAAAACTTCTCCTACAAGCTCCGTCCCTATACCACTTCTTCTATACCGCGCGTGCACTGCGACAGAGACTATATGCCCATCAGGATAAAAGATAACATAGCCAACAACTTCATGCCCCGCGATATATACCCTGAAATTATCGGGATATTCCGACGCGAAATACAAAAACGTAACCTGGTCATATGGTGTTTTCGGGAATGCGTTCGCTTCTATCCTCAAAATCGCACCCAAATCAGCCCGCCTGAATTTCCTTATCCGCCCTTGCATCACATCATGCCCGTTATGCTAATTATCTCCCCTCTCCCCTCTCCCGTCTCTTGCATCCTCCGATATCCCACATCCCTCTTCCAATGCTTCGAGTACGAGTTTTGATGACCCCCTCACGTTTTTTATCTCGAGCCCAAACTTCGAAGCGAATTTGTCAACTGTCTTTCGGTATTCTATATCGCCCTCATCCGCTTCGGTATAGCATATCTTCACCACTCTCTGGTAATGGTTCTCCATGATTTTCATTATCCTGCGTGTGTCACTAGCAGCACTTCTTTTACTGTTACCGGCCATAATACCAACAGAAGATTCTAAAATCACCTGTGGTTCCTTTATTATTGCTGCACCCGCGGGCGTCATGAAAAAAGTACCTATCTCTTCCCGTAGCAGCGTCTGCACCTTCTCCTTACCCAGTGCAATCTCGATACAATTGTTCAGTATTGCCCCTTTTTTATCGCGCGGTATTACTACTGGAACCTCTACGTTTTCTATTACACGCTCAATTTCTCTTGCTGTACTGCCACAGAGCCCGTACCCCAATATGACAAAATCCACTACGGAGCTCATCGCTTTTAGACACGCTTCAATCTCAGCCAGTAGTTTATCGGGGTAATCATGCAATTGTAACTCCAATACACGAATAATCAACGAATCATTGATGTTATCCGCACGAATTTCCTTCGCTATTCCCGTAATTGTTTTCTCTTTTACATTTAATTTTGATTTTGATTTTGTTCTTGCCACTTCCGCGAACTCACTCGAAAAC
Source organism: Candidatus Methanophagales archaeon (assembly GCA_030612835.1). Lineage (GTDB taxonomy): Archaea > Halobacteriota > Syntropharchaeia > Alkanophagales > Methanospirareceae > Methanophaga. The sequence continues at coordinate 13,692 of JAUWND010000015.1, forward strand.
CGCTCGTTCACCTTCTTAGTTAACATAGTCAGCGCTAAATTATTCGGCTCCGGCAGCAAGAAGAATATCCTGTCTATGCCTGCTCTTCTAATAACCGCCCCTATTTCTTTTCTTAATATCTCACATGTGATGACTCCGATATGCATTAGATCAAACCTTTTCTTAAAAAGAAAAGCGTTGTGCGAAATAAAATCTTAGGGTTAGTCCTCCATCATTTCCACGCCATAGTCCGCTTCGAGAAAAGCAATGACATCCGCTTTGTTTATCCTCTGCTTCATTGGCAATTTCTTCTTCTGTATCTTCCGCTCTTTTATTCGATACCCAGGCCGTTTTAACGCGACTGAAACATCCATCCCAAATATACCGACCGTAGGCTCGTAACGGTAGCCAAAGTCGGTATGCTCTTCAACACCAAAGGAGAAATTACCCAGTGTGTCAAGCTGACTCTTATAGAGCTTATTTTGTATTTTAAAGCATCGTTTGAGGAAATCATCAGCTCGTGCTCCTCGTAGCGTGACATTACACGCAATAGCTTCACCTTTTTTTATGCTCAGTGGCTGTAAGGACCTCTTAGCCATTCTTCTAATCGGTTTTTGAGCCACAATGCGCTCTAAAAGTTTATCTGCTTTTGCTAACTTCTCGCCACTTTCGCCCACACCCATGTTTATCACTACTTTGTCCACTTGTATCCTTCTCATCGATTCTGCTGCCATTTTTTCACATTCGCTCCTTTCTTTATTTTATATACCGTATATGTTCCGTTCTACACGCCCGGTATCTCTATTTTCTCCTTACCCACCACGAAGACATAATCCTCTATGGTCTCGAAACTCCGTTCATCCTGTTTTATCCGTACAACATTTGGATTAGTACTTTTCGTCTTCCTTATCTCTTCTATTTCACCGGTCTCCGCTGAGTGCTTTCCGCCTATCACTACCGCTTTATTCCCGGCTTCATATGCAAAATGCTGCAATATCTCGTTATCGGGCACGGAAATCATCAGCGAATCGTGTGTTTTTATCGCCTCATTTCGCTCGCCTGGAAGGATATTCCGACCATCATGCAAGTTCAATTGCCGCTTCCCCGCTTTTATCATCGTTCTGCCGTCCACCCGACATAATTTCCGGGATGCCGCTTCCTCGCCTATTTCTATCAGCGACAACTTACCCTTCTTGTCTAAAAGAACCATATAGTGGGCTTTTAGCTTTGGTACGGAAAGAACATCAAAGATACCAATAGGGAACTTATGCTCTTTCCTTACCTTCCCATTGACCACTACATTGCCTTCGTTCAATATCCTCTTCGCTTCTCTACTATTGTCAGCTAACTTCAGCAGATCCCTCACGAGCAGAAGCAGAGGCATGCTTCTATCTTTTGGATGCGGCCCTGGTACTGGATCCACCGACCAGTACGATACTTTTCTTTTTATTTTCCAGCTACGAGGTGCTGCTATTCTTTTCTGATGTCCCATTTTTATCTGTTTCTCCTATTATCGTTCATTCGTTTGTTTACGCATAAGCATGTCGCACCAAATCTTCCGCTCGCTCTTCGAACTCCTGTTGCGCTTTAACCGTTGTTGTTGGCTTCATGCTCTTAATTGCCGATTCGAAATGTTTCTTCATTACTATTATGTTCTCTATTATATCTTTAATATTCTCTTCAGTTATTTCCGGAGTGACGAAGTCACGTAAAGCAGCCATTACTGCTTCTTTTACTATTGCCGCTATATCGGCCCCGACATAACCCTCCGTCATTTTCGCAAGTTCTTCTATAATTACGTCTGCCCCTAATGGCTTCCCGGCTAAATGAACCTTAAATATGGCCTCCCGCGCTTCCTTTGTCGGCGATTGTATATATATTAACCTATCCAATCTCCCCGGCCGCAGTAATGCCGGGTCTATTATGTCCGGTCTGTTTGTCGCCGCTATGATCATCACATCCTTTAACTCCTCTAACCCATCCATTTCGGTTAATATCTGTGAAACTACCCGCTCTGTTACATGCGAGTCTAAACCTGCGCCCCGGATAGGCGCGATTGAATCAATCTCATCTAAGAAGATGATACAAGGCGAAGATTGCTTTGCTTTTCTGAAAATCTCACGCACGGCCTTCTCTGACTCACCAACCCATTTCGAAAGCAGTTCAGGACCTTTAATCGAAATGAAATTTGCATCGCTCTCATTCGCTACCGCTTTCACCAGCATCGTCTTCCCTGTTCCCGGCGGACCGAACAAGAGGATACCTTTCGGCGGCGTTGTATTTAACAACGAGAAAACATCAGGATATTTGAGTGGCCACTCCACAACCTCCTTCAATTCCTGTTTCGCACGCTCCAACCCACCTATGTCTTCCCACTTCACATTTGGCACTTCTACAAAGACTTCCCTGAGTGCTGAAGGTTCGGTGTTCTTTAACGCCACATTGAAATCATCCATTGTTACTTCCAGCTTTTCTACCATTTCCGGTGGTATCTCCTGCTCCAGATCTATCTCGGGTAGTATTTTACGCAGAGCGTGCATAGCGGCCTCTTTACATAAAGTTGCCATGTCCGCACCGACAAAACCGTGCGTGAGATTCGCGATTTGTTTTAGCTTCACATCTTCCGCCAGTGGCATTCCACGCGTATGCACTTGCAATATCTCGTCACGGCCGTTCCTGTCCGGAATGCCTATTTCTAGCTCTCTATCAAATCGACCGCCCCTCCTCAATGCTTCATCAAGCGCATTTGGTCTGTTTGTGGCCCCGATTACTACTACTTGTCCCCTTGATTCCAGACCATCCATTAACGATAGAAGTTGAGCTACTACTCTTCGCTCCACTTCACCCGTTGTCTCGCTTCTCTTCGGCGCTATTGAATCCAATTCATCGATAAATATAATGGACGGAGCGCTCTTTTCCGCGTCCTCAAATATCTGCCGCAGATGGCGCTCACTTTCACCATAAAATTTACTCATTATTTCCGGTCCTGAAATAGAATAGAAATTAGCATCCGTCTCATTTGCAACTGCTTTTGCTATCAGTGTCTTTCCTGTTCCCGGCGGCCCCCGCAGGAGTACGCCCTTTGGTGGATCTATCCCCAATCGCTCGAACAGCTCCGGATGCCGTAACGGTAATTCTATCAGCTCCCGTATCAGTCCTATTTCCCGCTTTAGTCCTCCTATGTCCTCATAAGCCACACGAGGAACGCCTATTTTCTCCTCCCGCGCCTTACGGAGTAGAATTTCGGTTTCGATATTTGGGATTACCGTGCCTAAGGGCACGGTATTAGTAACAACAAAAGAGACAGGATTACCAAGCATATCAACCCTTATAATTTGGCCTTTAGTAATTGGCACGCCTTTCAATCGGCTCAATAAATAACGCTCACCACCTGCAATTCTTACCGATTGGGTGGGCTCAAGCGTGATCCTTTTCGCCGCTTTCACCCGCGTCTTCCGCATCCTCACCTTGTCATCTATGGCGACGCTTGCATTGCTCCTTATATTCCCATCTATACGCAGTATTGACTTACCAATGTCGGGTGAATATCCAGGATGGATAATAGCGGTGGCGGCGCTCCTACCTTCGATTTCTACCACGTCGCCTGGTATAAGCCCAAGCTTTCGCATCGTTTCCGTGTCTACTCGTGCTATCCCTCTACCGGCGTCTCTATGGTACGCTTCAGCTACCCGTAATATCACTGACGCTTCTTCCTCTTCTCTTTCCGTCATCACCCTTTCTTCATCCACATATTTGTTATTTCATCATTATAAAACAAAACCTAAATTGTTATCAGACATTTATATGCTTATAATAAAAGCAGAGAATATAGCAAAATGAGAGACGAATTGTTAATGATTCCGGGACCTGTGCCTGTACTGCCACGCATCCTTGATGCGATGTCAAAACCAATGATACCGCACAGAGGCGATGAGTTCCAACAGCTTTATGTCGAGGTAGTGGAGAATTTGAGGGCAATATTCAAAACGAGAAATGACCTCTTCCCGCTTAGCGGATCGGGAACATGCGCTATGGAATCGGCAATAGGCAATCTAGTAGATAATGAAACAAGCGTAGTGTGCATAGCAAATGGCAAATTCGGTGAGCGGTTTTACGAGATCGCAGAGCGATATACTGAGCACGTCGCGGTCGTTAACTTCGACTGGGGAGGTCCACTAGAATTAGAAAAGGTAAAGGTAGCCCTGGAAAGTAATCCCGATGTGGTGACGATGGTGCATAACGAGACATCCACGGGTATTTTCAACCCTGCGAAGGAAGTGGGGAAACTGACGAAGAAGCATGATGCCGTTTTTGTGCTCGATTGTATCACATCCATAGGTGGTAATGATGTCCCTGTGGACCAGCTCGGGGTGGACATTGCTATTGTGGGATCGCAGAAATGTTTGGGTGCACCACCCGGATTATCCGCACTTTCTGTTAGCGATAAAGTATTGGATATAATGCGTGCAAATAAAAAAAGGCCGTATTACATGGACATTATTGCATATAAGAAGAGTTTAGATAAGAAACAGACGCCATATACGCCCGCGTTGCCGCTTTTCTTCGCGCTTCATGAAGCTTTAGAGGTGATAATAGAAGAGGGCATGGCTAAAAGGACAGAAAGGCATAGGATGCTGTCTGCAATGGTTAGGACAGCAGTTACGTCTTTGGGGCTTTCTTTGTTCCCGCAGTTGGATGAAGTAAGTGAGTATTCTAATACGGTTACCGCGATAAACATGCCATCTGGCTTCTCTGATGAACAACTCAAAGGCGGTATGAGAAGAAAAGGCGTAATTGTTGCTGGCGGGCAGGAGAACCTGAAAGGCAAGATATTCCGGATGGCAACTATGGGGAATATAACCGAGCAGGAAGTGTCAATGGCTATACGGGCATTAGGCGAAGTGCTGATGGAAAAAGATGTTAAGGGTGGATAGCGGAATAAAAGTCTTCTCGTTCGATGTAGACGGCACGTTAGTGAGCCAGGAATTTGCAGATTGCGTTTGGCTACGTGGTATTCCAGAAGCATACGCCGCGAAGCACGCGTTGAGCTTTGAACATGCATTTGAATTTGTAAAGCGAGAATATGACAATATAGGCGAGAACCGGATAGAATGGTATAATATACGTTTCTGGCTGCGGAAGTTCAACTTGAAAATACCATACGAAAAGCTATTCGAGAAATACGAGGCTGAAGTGAAGATATATACAGAGGCCGAAAGCGTTTTGAAAGTGCTGAAAGAAGCAGGATATGTGCTGGTGGTAAATTCCAATGCGGCAACAGAATTCATTGAGTTCCAAATCCAACCAATAATGAAATACTTCTCTCATGTGTTCTCGGCAACGTCCGATTTCGGCGAGTTGAAGAAATCAAATGGCCATTATGCACAGGTATGCGAGATTCTGGATGTGAAGACGCAAGAGGTTGTTCATACAGGCGACCATTTTGTGTTTGATTTTCTCAATCCACGCAGAATTGGGATTACTGCGTATTATTTAGATAGGACCAGAGATGCAATGCATGCTGAGAATGGAAATGATGAGTTTGTTATAAGCGATTTGAATGAGCTTCTGGATGCTTTTGAACTCACATAACTGTAATGCGAATTTTGGTGAGATTTGGGTGTAATCTGGGCGAAAACAAAAGCTTAAAAAGGGCTATTCCAATATAGGACTGTGTAAACATACCCCCAAAAAATAAAAAATAGGAGGTGAAGCGAAAAGATGAGAAGAGAAATAATCGGCATTATCTTGGTTCTGGCAGTGATAGCGGGTTCCATCGGTGTTATATCCGCTCAAAAACATTTCGGCATGCAAGCACCTGCAGAGGGTCATCAGTGGCTCGGTGGCGCAGGGTGGATGAGCCAGTTGACAGAAGAGCAAAGAGATGATGCGCGGCAGCAGATGCAGGAATTCCAACAGCAGATATGTGACCAGTATAACCTCTCCCGGCCAGGTGGTCAGTTAAGCAATTTGACTGACGAGGGACGAGCGGATGTGCGGCAGCAGATACAGGAGTTCCGACAGGGTCAAAAGAATGCCACGCAGGTGTTCCATCAGGCTCAAAAGCAGGAAGCGGAAGACTTCTGGCAGCAGATCTCTGACCAGTACAACATCACCGATTCAAGCGGCCGAAAATTTATGTATGGAGATGGTCATGGTTTCCGCGGCAATAAAGGCTCACAGAAGCAGGGTCATGGACCAGGATTTGGAGGCTGAGCATAAAATCCTAATCGGAACAAAACGAGATACACAAATGTAGCAAGTGCGTGGTTGAACCACGCACCCTCATTTTTTTATTTTATTTACCGTTCTTTAAAAGAGAAAGTTCACTCAGTATCTCCTCGGCAATCCGCCTTTTCGCGCCTTTCACCCGCTTTATATCTTTCACATCTTCTCGCATTATATATACTTCGTTCTCCTCTGTCCCTATCCCGCCCCTGCCAACGTCATTTGCAACAACCATCTCGAGCTTATAGTCTGCCATCTTTTTTCTCGATTTTTCTATTAACTCCGCCTCAGAAACGTTCGTTTCTGCTTTAAATCCCACAATGACAAGTTCCGGGAATTCATTTCGTGCCTCTTCTATTAATTTCCGAATAGGCAAGAGGTGCAGATGTAAATCACCACCAGATGATAATTTCACTTCTGACGGATCAACCGTAAAATCACCTATGGCAGCAGCGGAAATAAGCACGTCGTATCCGCTTCGGAGCTCGTTCATGCACGCATCTATCATTTCACGTGCTGTTTCGACCTTGAGTTCTTTTATCCCCAGTAGCTTCAGCTCATTGTTGTGTATGATGGTGACCTCCGCACCTTGCTTATATGCCTCTTTTGCTAGTTCCTTCCCTGTTCGACCAGAACTGCGATTCGTTAAGATTCTTATCGGGTCTATCGGCTCAATGGTAGGACCGCTTGTTACAAGGATTCGTTTTCCTGCAAGTCTCTTTGGCGACAGGACACGCTCAACAGCGAGCAGTATGTCCCCAATCGCTACGATTTTTGCCAGCCGTTCCTCTATTCTAGGCCCTATGACGGTAACACCAAGCCTTTTCAATTTCTCCAGGTTCTCTATCAGAACCGGGCTTTTATATATGGATTCATGCATTGCAGGCACTATTAGGATCGGAATCCCCGAGCCGAAAGCAGTGGTTGCAAATGCCGTTACTGACGTATCCGATACGCCCGTGGCGATTTTGTTGAGTGTATTTGCCGTGCACGGCGCGATGATAAACAGGTCTGCCGAACCTTCCATACCTAAAAACTCTACATGCTCTATATTTCCCATTAATTTCGTTATCACGTCGTGTCCCGTAGCATAATGAACCGTATAAGGATGAATTATTTCTGTTGCCGCGTCACTCATCACACCATATACCTCTGCACCATGTCTTATCAATTCACGTGCGAGTTCAACAGCCTTTATCGCGGCGATAGAGCCCGTAACCCCTAAAACTATCTTCTTACCCTGCAGAGCTTGCCTCTTTGTTCGTGTAATCCTCAAGCTGGGGTGTGGTCCCCTTTCCGCCCATGCCATAATGGACCGGTCGGGATTTGAACCCGAGGCCTCTCGCACGCCAAGCGAGTGATCTTCCAACTGATCTACCGGCCCATCCTGCTACTGCTCTACATTTATAGTTCTTCTATTCTTATTACAGGACTCAAGTTATATAAATTCTAAGAACAAACTAAATAAAATCAATTATTGACACAGATTAACGCATATTAAGGCAGAAGAAATCAAATCCGTGTAAATCCGCGTCCTAAATTAAAGTTATAGGTAAAAGTTATACGATATATGCAATACAAAAGAATTATAGGCATCCCGATACATCATCTATCATTCTTTCACAATAGAAGCACCTGAACCGAGGCGGATTCACACCCACAGTAACGAATTTTGATATGACCGGCTCCCGCTCAGCATTGGAGATGCAATTGGGATTTGCACATCTTATAATACCCTCTATTGATCCGGGAAGATATACTTTATGCTTTGCTATCACTTCAGAATTACGGATTATGTTTATGGATGCGTTTGGCGCAATCAACGCGATTTTACCCACTTCTTCTGGCTTTAATTCCCGATCTTCCACCTTTACTATGTCCTTCCTGCCCATCTTCTTGCTTTGTACGTTCATTGCAACGCTTAAAACCGCATCTGTCCTCGTTGTTATCGACAATATCTTCAACACGTTTAGCGCCTGCCCCGCCGTAATATGGTCAATGACGGTACCATTTTTGATTGCCACTATCTTTAATTCTTTCTTCATCTCAAGCGTCAGTGGGGCCGCCGAGATTTGAACTCGGGACAACTCGGTCTTCAGCCGAGCGCTCTCCCAGGCTGAGCTACGGCCCCATTCAAATTAATTATATTGCTACAGTAAATAAATTATATTTCTTTATGGTACATAAAGCATATTATTTCTTTTGGTAAGGCTTTTAAAACTTTTTGAAAGAAAAGAAAAGTTTCTGATGTAAAAATGGAAGAAGAGATAAAAAAGGCAATTGATTCAGTAGTAACAAAAAATGCGCGATACGCCGATCTCCGCCTGGAAAAGGGTTACGCAACTGTTATTGACCTAAGAGATGATGTACTCAGAGAGATGAGCTACAGCATAGACCAGGGCATGGGCATCCGGGTACTTTATAACAATTCATGGGGATTCTGTTCCTCCAATGAGATCTCAATACCCAAGCTGAGAGATAGCTTTGAAGACGCCTTTAAGATCAGTAAAGCGCTATCAGAATCAAGTAAGAAGACGGAAACCATAACACTAGCCGATACAAAGCCCGTAAACGACTATTATAAACTGAAGCCGAAGATAAACCCCGATGATGTCAGCATAGAAGCGAAGAAGAAGATAGTTAAAGATGTGTATAAAGCGGCGAAGGCACACTCCACACTCATAAAAAGCGTCTCCATCTCATATTTCGATGGCTACGAGGAGAAGATATATGCCAATTCCGATGGCAGCTATATAGTAACAGAAACGCCGGCGGTTTTTATGCGTGTGCATGCTGTCGCGAAGAAGGGAGACCTGCTGCAAGAGGGGAGAGAGAGCATAGGTGCTGTGGCGGGTTTTGAAGTTATAGAAGGGGCAAACCCCGAGCTTCTGGGCGTAAAGGCTGCGGATAAAGCGGTTAGGCTGCTTGATGCTGAACTGCCACCCGGTGGTGAGTTACCTGTGATAATGGACAACAAACTTAGCGGTGTCTTTATGCATGAAGCGCTCGGGCATGCCGCAGAAGCCGACCACGTATTATGCGGTGAATCTATACTAGAGGGTAGAGTAGGCGATGTGATAGCGTACAAAGGTCTAACGGTTGCTGACGATCCGACCATCGAGAATTCACATGGATATTACAAATATGACGATGAGGGTGCACGATCAAAGAGAACAGAGCTAATAAAAGACGGCGTTTTGGTCTCATATTTACACACTCGGGAGACTGCAGGCAGATTAGATGCAATGCCAACCCCAAATGCAAGAGCTGCTGACTATTCGGAAGTCCCTTTGGTCCGCATGAGTAATACCGTTATTGAAGAAGGCGATTGGGATTTTAAAGATATGCGAGCAGATATACAGTTTGGGATCTACGCCAAGGGTATGCGCGGCGGGCAGGTGGATACAGTAAGGGGTGAGTTTCAGTTCAGTGCGGAAGAGGCATTCATGATAGAAAATGGCGCGCTTACTAAGAGATTGAAGAACGTTTCTCTTTCCGGTAGGACCCTTGATGTATTGAAGAACATAGATGCCATAGGGAATGATAAAATGCAGGGCACAATAGGATTCTGTGGCAAAGATGGCCAGGAGGTCCCGGTCTCTGAGTATGCACCGCATATGCGAGTGCAGAAGATACTGGTCGGTGGACTCCAGTGAGCCAGCCATAACTCAGCTATTTCTTCCGGAACTCTGTATAACCACATTTCCCACAGGAATACCTGTCTGCATGTTCTGCTAAAAACACGCCTGTTCCACACCTTGGGCATGCCTTCCGTTTCCTGCGTAACTTAACTCCGCCTTTTCCACTTACTACTTCGTAAAACTCATGTATTGCAGCCATTTTTATCTATTTATTCTCCTTCCTTTGCCACTTCGCCCTCGCCCAAGCTACCAAAATTCCTTTTTAATATATGCTCTCGCTCTACTTTCCTTAACCTATCTTCACTTTCATACACCTTTGCGTAGCCAACCGTTTCCCTCTTCCCAAATTCCGTTTTCATCCTATCGATTACAAGAAGGTTTTGAGTGCTCTGAAGCTCTTTTATTAATGCATTACGCGCTTCTGCTCTGCCCGGTGAAGCTCCCTCATGCTTCAGTCTAAAGAAGACTTCCTTTCTCATCAACAGTTGATTATTGGCCTCTTTTGTTATCTCTATCTCCATATCTTTCTCTTCTCCATATAATACTATTACTACATTATTATGATTAATATCTCTAATTCACCTCACCTTCAATGCATATCGCCCCTCTTTCGTTATGCCCAATTTCTTCGCTATCTCGGACTCTGCCACATCTATAATCGCCACATACCCACTCCAGTCACCACTAAGTGAATTAGAGCCACATACACATACTACCTTTCCACTTTCCACTATCCTATGGCAATCTCGGCATGCCTTTTCCATTAATCCTCCCCCTTCTTCTCCTTCTTCTCCGCCTTCTCCTTCTTCTCTGCCTTCTCCGCCTTCTCCGCATCCACCTTCTTCTTCTCCGCCTCCTCTGCATCGTCAGCCTCTAGCCACTCTAATTTACCCAAGCCCGGCTGCCGCATGGTTAACCCGATCTTACTATCACCCGGGTCCCGCTCATTTAGCGATATTGCAACTATCCTTGCACGTACCTTATCTCCCTCACCCAATGTCCTATTAGTATCCTTAGTGACGAGTTTCGCACCCTTCTCGTCATATGAGATGTATTCATCAGTAATCTGGCTGATATGTAACAAACCATCTAAGGGACCTATCTCCACAAAAGCGCCAAATTCTACTATCTCTGCCACGGCCCCTTCTACTATCTCCTGCATCTTGGGCCTGAAAACGAGTGCATCAAAGATCGTTTCATAATAGACGCCTGCGTCACCGATCATTATCCGTCCCTCTTTTACATCCACAATGTCCTGTATTGCAATGAACATCCCCAGCTTTTTATCCATCCGCCCCTCCAGTCTATCTTGTAACATTTCCTTCACGACAACCCGTAAATCATCCCCTAACCTCTCAGGCGGCACTCTTACTACATCAATCGCACTTACTTTTGTGTACATCTTTCTTTTATCCTGCTTCGCCTTAACTTACATACCTTTATTTATCGGTTTGTTTTGAATTTATTTGAGCTTTTATATCTACTCTACTCTACTCTACGATTGTGATTTATCAATTCTAGCCTCCACTTCCGCAACATGTAACCGCGTAGATATTATCGCATCCGCGTTCAACGATATTGAATCTATGCCACATTCAACAAGAAACTCAGCAAATTCAGGGAAATCGCTCGGCGCCTGGCCACAAATACCTATCTTTCTTCTCGGCTCGTGTGCATGTGCAACATTTATGACATGCTTCACTAACCGCTTCACCGCTTCACTTCGCTCGTCAAATAAGTGTGCAACGAGGCCAGAATCCCTATCTAAGCCAAGTGTTAGCTGTGTCAGATCGTTCGACCCTATACTGAACCCGTCAAATACTTTTGCAAATTCATCTGCTAAAACGACATTTGAGGGGACCTCACACATCACATACACTTCCAGTCCATTTTCGCCTTGTTTCAAGCCAAAACTCGCCATCGTCTCTATTACTCTCTTTCCTTCTTCCGGCGTCCTGCAAAACGGAACCATTACCTTTACATTGGTCAACCCCATCTCTTCCCTAACTTTCTTTATCGCTTCGCATTCTAATCCGAATGATGATCTGAATTTATCATCGTAATAACGAGACGCACCTCGCCAACCGATCATCGGGTTACTCTCCTCAGGCTCGTATAGATATCCGCCTATCAGATTGGCATACTCATTTGTCTTGAAATCGGAAAACCGCACTATCACGTCATTAGGATAAAATCCCGCTCCTATCTTACCTATACCCATCGCTAAATTGTCAATAAAGAATTGCACCTTGTCCTCATATGATGCGCTTCGCTCGTCTATCGCTTTAATTACTCTCGCTATTTTCTTGTCCTCTACCGCCATTCGCTTTAATTTCTCATACTCTATAAGTGCCTGGGGGTGTATGCCGATATAAGAATTGATTATGAACTCCTCTCGAGCTAAACCAACGCCGTCATTGGGAATTTGACCTTGGACGAATGCATTTTCCGGGACTCCAGCATTCATCATTATCATAGTACGAGGTCTTGGAAGGGAATCTAGAGCCAGTTTTTCCACTCTGTATTTCAACTTGCCTTCATATATCCGCCCTATACCTTCCGAGCAATCTACAGTGGCATCTTTTACACCCTTTAGTGCTTTTGTACCATTATCTGTTCCGACAACACATGGTGTTCCCAGTTCCCTTGAAATTATAGCGGCGTGGCAGGTTCTTCCACCCCGGTTTGTGACAATCGCAGCTGCTATTTTCATTATCGGCTCCCAGTCCGGGTCGGTCATATGAGTCACCAGAACTTGCCCGGGCTTGAATTTCTGGATGTCTTTCGGATTTTCTATTATATTTACTTCACCATATCCGATTTTGTGTCCCACCGCCTCGCCTTGAGCAAGCACTGTACCTTCCTCCTCCAGCACGTACGTCTCGGAGATCGCAAAATCCTTCTGTGAATGTACCGTTTCTGGTCTCGCCTGAACGATGAAGAGTTCATTGGTTATCCCATCCTTTGCCCATTCGATGTCCATTGGGCCGCCGTAGTGGTCTTCTATAATGCAGGCCCATCTCGCCAATGTGAGCACTTCATCGTCACTCAGCATGAATCGGTTTCGCTCTTCTTTAGTTACATTCTGCTGTTTCGTCCCGGTTCCTTTATCGTTATAAACCAGTTTCTTTCTCTTCGCACCCAATTTCTTCTCCACTATCGGTCTAAATCCTTCCTTTAGCGTTGGCTTGAATACATAAAACTGGTCGGGATTTACAGTGCCCTGTACTACGTTCTCGCCCAACCCATATGCACCAGTTATGAAAACAGCGTCCTTGAATCCTGATTCGGTGTCTATGGAGAACATAACACCTGAGCTTGCTAAATCCGAGCGAGCCATCTTCTGCACGCCAACGGATAGATAGACACCGAGATGGTCAAATCCTTTATCCACACGATAGGATATTGCCCTATTAGTAAATAATGATGCGAAGCATTCCATAACCTTTTTGAGCAATTTCTCTTCACCCATTACGTTTAGATACGTCTCTTGCTGTCCCGCAAAGGAAGCGGTAGGCAGATCTTCCGCAGTTGCACTGCTCCTCACCGCTACGTCAACCCCCGCACCATATCGTTTCTCCATCTCTCTATAAGCAAGCCTTATCTCTTCCTCTAAGTCTGCAGGACAACCAGCATCATTTATCAGCGCTCTTAGCTTACTGCCCCTTGTAGACAAATTATCCATATCGTGCGTGTCCAAATCCGACAGCGTATCCCGGATCTCCTCTCGTATCCCCGCTTCTTCGATTACATGTCTATATGCCTCTGCAGTGATAGCGAATCCAAAGGGTACGTTTACATCTTTTTCTCGCAGATTTCTTATCATTTCGCCTAGGGATGCATTCTTACCTCCAACTAGGGCTACATCGCCTGCTCCGACCTCATCAAACCATTTTATAAATTTCATGATTGCGCACCTATTTGCACTCTAAACATCTTTTTTTTTTCATACATAAAAACATACGTCTCATTTTCTTCTTCTCCTGTTCATCAACCATGACTTCGCCTCTTTTCGTACTCCTTTTCTCATCAATATTCCTTGGCGAGCGCTTATTTAAAAATGATAACAGAAGCCGATACCTGTCGCAAATACGTATTACCACAATTATAGGGTGCTGGTTGGTCCGATGACCAAATCAACGAACAAAAGACATTTACTGACGGAAAGATTAGTGTAATAGGCGATAGAGTACAAAGGGGGAAACATAAAAGAGCTGATTACATACTCCGGATCTCAAGAAACTTCCCCATTGCTGTTGTAGATGCAAAAGCGGCATACAAAAAACACGGTGATGGGCTACAACAGGCAAAAGAATATGCTGAGATCCTCGGTCTTAAATTCGCATACTCAACAAATGGTCATGGCATAATTGAACATGACTATATCACGGGATTGGAGCGAGAACTTGCCACGCTGCCTTCGCCCGAAGATCTATGGGGTCGTTTAAAGGATTTGGTTATCCAAGACAGCACGATTATCAGGTTGCATGAATCTCTTGCGAAGGTATGGCCTGCTGCAATAAACAATTTCTAGATCTAAAATCCAAAAATGGTTTTTGGTATTTGATTTTGTTTATGTAAATCCTATTGTGGCTCTAAAGGAATTCTCTTATGGATTCTTCGACTAATTTGTTCTAGGGCAATGAATGCCCTGTCTTTTACTTTCTCTACAATAAACATATCGTCATCCGTTAAAGCACTCTTTAGAGGCTCGACCGCCTTCTCGCTTCCTATACTTCCAAGTGCATCTGCTGCACTCCCTCGAACATCACTTTCTATATCCAAAGAGAGGGTAGTTATAAGAGGTGC
>JAUWND010000121.1 GCA_030612835.1 Candidatus Methanophagales archaeon
CAGATTGATCTTTTTTGTTACTTTTCATACGACGTTTTATCGTCACAGAGCAGAGCACCCAAAATTAATTAGACGTTTGTGATTTTCATCTGTGTTAATCTGCGTTAATCTGTGTCCATAAAATACTTTTTGTATGATACTTTTTTCTTTTCTCTTGGTTTGGTTTTGTGGGCCATAAATACTTAACCGAACACACATGTAATTTTTTAGGACAGTAGCGCCTGTGTAAATCTGTAAAATCTGTGTCTATGATATTTATCAAAATTGGTAAACTATTTACTGGGGGTTCCCTTATTATCAATCAAAATGTGTCGCTGTGAAGTCTGGTTGACGAGCGGAACTTCATGAATTTCAGACTATTCTTTTACGGAAAGGTTTGATTTTCTAAAATAGAATGCGGGTAGATCAATTTTTATGTGTTCCATTGAGTTGAATCCTTGTTTGTAGGCGGTATCGGTTTGGTTTGGCCAATAAAAAGCGCAGTTTATGCCGGTGCCGAGTATATATCATGTCCAAAGAGGAGGGGGCATAAAAGTAATGGAGAAGATACCGTCATGGATGGAAAGGCTGCTTCTGCCAAAGCTAAATGAGATAACAGGTGAGATAAAAGCTATACATACTCGTATAGATGCGGTGGGGAAGGAAATAGTAAGCTTGAGGAACGAGATGATTTCAAGGTTCGAGACGGTTGATGCAAAGTTCGAGAAAGTGGATGCAAGATTTGACTCCTTTGAAGCGAGGATTCCTGCAATGGAGCAGATAGCGGAATTTGGAACCAGGCTTCTTGAAGTTGAGAAGAAATTAGCTGCTGTATAACAAAATGGAATAAAATAAAATAAAATAAATTATTGACACAGATTAACGCAGATTATCGTGTCGGCATGTTTGGATGTGCTGGTTCAGGAAGCGAAACAGTTTGGTTGGTTATAATAGGGGGGGAACAATCACAAATTCTTATTATGTCACAAACACTTCTGGTTGTTCAGACGGATACGGAAAAGAAGAGCTGAAAACAACTGCACAAATGATCGCCTAAGAGCCATCTCTGAATCAATCAGAAATAGGGACTCAAATAGTTTTTCCCTTTCTCCCCAAAATATTCGTTACTTCGTATTTGCTCAATAACCTGTGGATTAAAATTCCAAACTACAAATCACAAATGTCAAACAACACCCAATGTCAAAATCCTAATGTTCAAAACACTGTTGCTAAGGGTTTGTTTTGAATTTAGATATTTGAATTTGTTTGTGATTTGATGCTTGGGATTTGGGATTTTCCACAATCTATTGAGCATGTACCTAATTATCCTCATTATAGTCATCATATACATTGTCATCGTAGCCCACATCGTTTGGTTCATCGAGCGTGGGGAAGAGGGGCACTTCCACACAAGCTACATTAAAGGTGTTGCAACGGGGATTTGGTGGGCAATTGTCACTATGTCAACTGTGGGCTATGGCGACGTATATCCCAAAAAGCATTGGGGCAAGGCATTCGCAGCTTTCGTCATCATCAGTGGCATCGCCATATTCGGTTTTGCGATTGCAACGCTCAGTAGCGCGATGGTGGTCTCCCAATTGCCTACTTCAAGTATCCTGGGTCCTGGCGAGTTATACGCTAGGCCCGTGGCAGTCATCGCTGGAACCCAGTCCGTCTCCCTGGCCGAAGAACGTGGTATGCATCCAGTACCCGTCAAATCCCTCGATGAGGCGATCGCACTCCTCAATGAGAGAAAGGTAGACGCCGTCGTCCACGACACGCCGCTTCTCAAATACTACCTCAAAAATCACCCTGATCCCAAGTTGGCACTAGCACCTCAGACCTTTGATTCGTTTCTCTACGGTATCACCTACCCAAAAGACAGCCCCTGGTGTGACACACTCGACCCTATACTCATTAAGACGATATACGAGGATGAGTATCACAAACAACTACACATCAAATGGTTCGGCGTAGGCGAATAAGGCACCCGCAACTCGTATTCGGACGTCACGGGGCATTGTCGAATTTTCCAGTAAAATCTCTATATCCTCACGTTTTACCGCAGAGTGCGCGGAGAACGCTTGGAATAAAGTGTTTGGCGAGTGGCTACCGGAAAGCGGCTACCAACCCGCAGATAGCGCTTGTTATGAGCTCTATCTAAAAGATCCTAAGGAACATCCACAAGGGATCCATATCGTGGAGATCGGTATTCTGGTAAAACAAATATAAATGTAATTGTTTAGCAGACCACAAGATTACACAGATTTACACGAGAGAACAAATACAAATTAACAACTCTAGTTAGGTTCCGGGCAAAAAATAAAAAGCTTTGCGTCTTACCCTTTTGGACATTGCAAAAATACCATATTAGTATTGGATTCTGTTTGAAATCTTTACTCATACCTCAACGCATCAACCGGCTTTAGCTTTGAAGCGCGATATGCAGGAATTACGCCCGCCACCATGCCAATTCCAATTGAAATGAGTAATGCAAAAAATAAAAGCGTGGGTGTAACCACAGTTGTCATTCCTACCCTACCCATTCCCATCATCCTCATACCCAAAAGCGGCAGTAATGAAGAAATACAGGTACCAATACAAATCCCCAACAACCCTCCAACCAGGCCGACAATAGCGGAATTCAATAAGAAAATCATCATAATGTCACTGTTTTTTGCTCCTATTGATTTCATAATCCCTATCTCCTTTGTTTTCTCAAGCACGGAAGTGAACATTGTGTTAGCAATACCCACCGCACCAACAAGCAATGAAACCGCGGCAATAGCACCTAAAAATAAGGTCATTGTTTGTGTAATGTCACTCATAGTTTCTTGAGTGGATTTTGCTGAACGTATACTAAAATCTTTTCCCCTCTCAGTAAGATGACGTGAAATCATTAATTTCTTATCGGCATCTTCCATAATCTGGTCAACATCATCAGTGTTAGTTGCTTTGAGAACAATAGAGTCAAACTCATCACTACCCACATCTTCCAGGGTGTCTCTTGCCGCTTTAATTGGCATAATTATCTTATTGTCATCTCCACCAAAGCCACCACTCTCTTTTAAAATACCCACTACTTTGAATGATTTGTCTTCTATGGTAATCATTCTGTTCAATGTCAAAGGTTGTTTGAAAGTATCTTTGGCTATCCTACTTCCAACAACCACCACGTTATAGTCTGATGGCCCGAGGAATCGCCCCAAATCCAATTCCGAAGTGGTCATCTCTTTCCAGACTAACGGATCAACACCATCAATTGAAATTGTTGCTTTTTCACCTAAGTAATACATTTCACCTCTTCCTGAAACAGTGCCCTGAATGTATTCAATACCTCCAACCGACTGAAGCACAAGAACGTCTTTTTTTGTTAAGTTTTCGGCTGTAGCGGCGGTTGCAGTACTTCCTGGCATCCCACCGCCATGCCCGCCCCTGAAACCCGCAGAAGCACGTCCTCCTCCAGGAGTGATGGTAATAATATCTGCACCAAGACCGCCAAGCCTGCTTTCGACATTTTGTTGCATACCTGCCCCTATAGAAACGATAGCGACAACCGCGGCTATCCCAATAACTATACCGATAATCGTCAGCCAACTACGCAGCTTGCTATGCACTAAAATATTTACGGCTAATTTAAGTGATTTGTTAAATCTCATCTTTTTATTCTTTATTTTCTCTTGAAAATCTGGTAAATGAATTTCTTCTTTTTGTATATGATAAATCCACCAATAATGAGAACCACGAGAGCAATAGTAACAATGAATGTATGATTTTTCCAGATGCTTTGTTGTTGTCCCATACGAGTATTTAACGGATACACATCTGAACTCATAGTCATGAGTTGAACCGGCACGGTTTTTTCAACTGTTCGTCGTATACCCGTTGCGTCTGTATATTCAATCAATACTTTAAGGTTGTTGTTTTCCGAGGCTTTTCTTTGCGAAAAACTTTCTCTAAGTTCTTGTCTATCTGATTCTGAGAGCGGTCTTTGCTGGCTGGCATCTGCAGCATCTGTTCCTCCGAACGAAGCGCTTGTTGACATCACCTGGAATGAGACAATGGTATAGTCCCCTTTATCCAGATTGCCTACTATAGAGGCTGTGCTGCCCCGAACACCGAAATTGTCCTGCTCTGGAATTCGAACTGTAACGGAATATGCGGGATTATTTCCTGTGTTGGCAACAGAAAGAGCTGTTTGTCCTGCCGAACTCTCGGAGAAGATAACATCAAAATCAGTCTCGCCACTAACAAAAACTCCTGTTGTTGTATTTATCTCTCTCGAACCGCCATTGCCTGCCTCAAGCTCAAACCTCAGATCCAACTGATAAACTCCTGCCACTGCATTTACGTCTGCTACAACAGTGTATTCTAACTCAGTTGATTCACCTGCGTCGATATATTCAATGTATTTCGTATTGTCTGAATAAACAGGGAGAATAACCCCTTCTGCATCGTTCCATGAAAAAACAAGATTCTGCAAAGGCGATTTCCCTATATTTGTAATATTAAATTCCAGTTTTGTTTCTCCTCCTGGCTTAAGTTCTGCCATATCAACATCAGAAACGTCTATTATCGCTCCACCCACGATCCTGAACACGATTGTATATGTCACTTCGGACATTGACTCGGTAACAGAACCCTGACTCCCGTCAGAGTAGTACTGACTGAATGTGCATGTTACAGGTATGGAATCTGTCCCATCCGGAGTACCCTCAGAGACATGAACTGTGATATCCACATCCCTCGAACACCAGCCATTTATCGAATTAATACAAACGCTTGAAGATCCGACAACCGAAATATATTGACTTTCCTGAAAATTAAAGGTTATCTGCTTCGCATCATTTGAGCCCCCGTTCTTCACGGTTAGCGTTATCGCCTTTGTGTCACCCGGTGAGAGTTCTGTTGGCTTTACGCCCGTTATAACTATGTTTGCATCAGTGCCAGCACTCGACGAAGGAGCGATACAGACGAGTATTGCAAGTATGATAAATAAAGCGGTGATCTTTCTCATGGTTCTACCGGTCAATAATTCTTTTATCATGCGAACTCACCTCCGTGTTCTTTATGATTATGCTCTATCCGCTCAATCTGCCCATCTTTCAGAAAAACCACCCTTTCTGCTCGCTTTACCAAATAGAAATCATGAGTAACGATAATTATGGTTTTGCTATCTTTTCGATGTATTTTGTTTAAAACATCCATGATGAACTCGCCTGTTTTGCTATCCAGATTCCCAGTAGGCTCATCAGCAAGAATTATTTCCGGATCAACAGCCAAGGCTATAGAAATAGCCACTCGTTGTTGTTGTCCCCCGGAAAGTTGAGAAGGCAGATGGTGAACTCTATCGCCTAAGCCAACTAGGTTTAGAATCTCTAACGCTTTCTTCTTGGCTGTTGATGTATCAACATCCTGGAACTCCAAAGGCAGCATAACATTCTCTAAAGCAGTTAATGTGGGAATTAGATTAAATTGCTGAAACACAAAACCTATTTTCTGTCCGCGTATCTGTGCTAATTTAGACTCTCTAAAATCCGCAATATCGTCTCCGCCTAAGAAAATTTTACCCTTGCTTGGCAAATCCAAGCACCCTATTAAGTTCATCATAGTGCTTTTGCCGCTCCCGCTTACACCGGCGATAGCTAAAAACTCGCCTTTTTTTACTTCTAAATCAATACCTTTCAGAGCAGGTACTTGAATATCACCCATCTGATATATCTTCCAGACATTCTCTAACTTGATTAAATTTCTTACCATCTTTTTACCCACTATTTTTTAATGTGTTTCATCGACCATATATTAGAAACCGACTCATATAAGCTTTTCCTTTCACCCAAATCATACCCAAATCAATACACCACATTACTTTAAATCTGTGTTAATCTGCGTTAATCTGTGTCTTAAAAAGCCTTGAAGATTGATACAGTTCTGGTAAAATATTATTTCCGTGTTCCCCTATGACTAATTTGAAACTTGCCGTCCATGCTAAGTTATAATTATATGTGAAAAGCAGATATTGTAGATTATGGCGGATTATGTAAACCAATCCCCTGAACAGATAGCAAGAGACAATATAGATAAACAGCTCCATGCCGCCGGATGGGCAGTACAGGATAAGGCTAAAATTGACTGGACTGAGAGCGGAGGTGTTGCCGTCCGCGAATATCAGACTGATGCGGGGCCTGCGGACTACGTATTATTTGTAGACCGGAAACCAGTAGGGATTTTAGAGGCGAAAAAAGAAGATGAGGGGTACCGACTCACAATTCATGAAAGCCAGACGGAAGGGTATGCAAAAAGCAAACTCAAATATTCGCCGATGCAAAACGGATATTATTCCTGGTTGACACCAAAAACCTCGGTGAACAGGCAGAACAGGAGTTTATGAACTATCTGCCTTCTGACGATAACCGTAAATTCACGGAACTGTACAATGTGCAACGGTTGCGCTCACACTATATTGCACCGGACAGCCAGGTATGCATTAGTACGATCCAGCGGCTTTATTCTATATTGAAAGGAGAAGACCTGGCTGAAGAGATAGAAGAGAGAAATCCGAACGAGAACGAATGGCAACCAAAAGAGCCGATGCCGGTTGTTTATAATGCAAAGATACCGATAGAAGAGTTTGATTTTATTGTTATCGATGAATGTCATCGTTCCATATAGAGATGTTGTGAATCCCAGTCAGATCCGGAATATCATCCGTACGTTTAAAAACAAACTGCCGGAGCTCTTTCCGGGCAGAGACGAAGTCCCAAAGACTCTTATCTTTGCCAAAAGCGACAGTCATGCTGATGATATTATTCTGATAGTCCGCGAGGAATTTGATGAAGGCAATTACTTCTGTAAGAAAGTCACATATAAAACAGAAGAGGACCCGAAATCATTGCTCGCGCAGTTCAGAAACGCCTATAATCCTAGAATCGCCGTCACTGTTGATATGATTTCTACGGGCACAGATGTAAAGCCGCTCGAGTGTCTGCTATTTATGCGCGATGTAAAAACCAAAAACTACTTTGAGCAGATGAAAGGTCGCGGTACCCGTACTCTCGGCTTTGATGACCTGCGAAAAGTCACCCCTTCGACAGTTTCAGCAAAGACGCATTTTGTCATTGTTGATGCGGTCGGAGTTACCAAATCGGTCAAGACCGACAGCCGCCCTCTGGAGCGAAAACGCGCGACGCCATTTTCGGATTTGCTGGACGCAGTAACAATGGGCGCACAGGATGAAGACCTGTTCATGTCACTTGCAAGTCGCCTTGCCCGACTGGAAAACCAGCTCACCGCCAAAGAAAAGGGGATTTTTGAGGAAAAGGCAAGAGGTAAGACCATAAATCAGACAGTCAAAGATCTGTTGAATCTATGGGGTCAAAATAAGGTTGGATTTTTAGGTTACTAAAATCCACCCACCGCATCGCATTCTACCTCTACGTGTTGAATCGGGGGTTTCTCACTAAAAAGCGATAGTGATATATAGTAGTGGAACGTTACACTACAATATGAGCTACATACGAAAAATTATTCGGCGTAATAAAAGCGGCAAAATCAAGGTCTATTACGCCGAGGTAGAATCTGTCCGAGTTGGTGGAAAAGTTATCCAGCGGCACATCCGATCTTTGGGTACTAACCCGTCTT